>JANOCM010000642.1:0-6233 GCA_031412175.1 Alphaproteobacteria bacterium | reverse complement strand
GTGCTGATGCGGCCGAGCTATGTGCTCGGCGGCCGCGCCATGGAGATCGTCGAAACCCAGGCGCAGCTCGAAACCTACATCCGCGAAGCGGTCATCGTGTCGGGTGACAGCCCGGTGCTGATCGATCGCTATTTGCGCGATGCCATCGAGGTCGATGTCGACGCCGTTGCCGATGGCGAGACGGTCTATGTTGCCGGCGTCCTCCAGCATATCGAGGAAGCCGGCGTCCATTCGGGTGATTCGGCGTGCTCGCTGCCGCCATACAGCCTGTCGGCCGAGATCATCGCGGAGATCGAGCGCCAGACGAAGGTTCTCGCCGAGGCACTGCACGTCAAGGGCCTGATGAACATCCAGTTCGCGGTGAAGGACGACGAGGTTTACCTGATCGAGGTCAACCCGCGCGCCAGCCGCACCGTGCCGTTCACCGCCAAGGCCACCGGCATCCAAGTCGCCAAGATCGCCAGTCGCGTCATGGCCGGCGAGGCGCTGGCGAGCTTCGACCTCAGCCCGCGAAGCAGCGGTGCCCATATCGCCGTCAAGGAAGCCGTGTTCCCGTTCGCGCGCTTCCCGGGCGTCGATCCGGTGCTCGGCCCCGAGATGAAGTCGACCGGCGAAGTCATGGGCCTCGACAGCGATTTCGCCACCGCCTTTGCCAAGGCGCAGCTGGGGGCAGGGACAGTGCTGCCGCAATCGGGCACGGTGTTTGTGTCGGTGAAGGACAGCGACAAGGCGATGATCGTGCCGGCGATGCGCGACCTGCTGGCGATGGGCTTCACTCTGATGGCGACCGAGGGCACGGCGCGGGCGCTGGAAGCCGCCGGGCTGGCCGTGACGCGAGTCAACAAGGTGGCAGAAGGCAGGCCGCATATCGTCGACAAGATCAAGGACGGCGATATCGCGTTGATTTTCAACACGACCGAAGGCGTGCAGTCGCTGAAGGATTCGGCCTCGATCCGCGGTTCGGCGCTGTATGGCCGGGTGCCATCGTTCACCACCGCGGCGGCTTCGATCGCCTCGGTTTCGGCAATTGCCGCGCTGCGGCGACGCGCGCTTGATGTAAGGCCGTTGCAGGCCTATCATATCCAGCCCAAGGCGTAAGACCCCTCCGGACAGCGAAGCCCAATGCGGTGGAACTTTCACCGCAGGACAGGCGTCTTTGAGCGACAGAAGGTTGAGTGACGAGAATGGCGACGGTCGATAAGCTGCCCATGCTGGCAGAAGGTCATGCTTTCCTGACGACGACACTGAAGCGGCTCAAGGAGATTGAGCGCCCGGAGGTTGTCGAGCAGATCGAGATCGCGCGCGCCCATGGCGACCTGTCCGAAAACGCCGAATATCACGCCGCCAAGGAACGCCAGGGCCAGATCGAGGCGCAGGTCATCGAGCTCGAGGACCAGATCTCGCGCGCGATGATCATCGACCCGACGACGCTGTCGGGCGACAAGGTCGTGTTCGGCGCGACCGTGCATCTGCTCGACGAGGACGACAAGAAGATCGTCTACCAGATCGTCGGCCATACCGAGGCCGATGCCCGGCGCGGGCGCATCAGCTATAATTCGCCGCTCGGCCGCGCGCTGATCGGGCGCCGCATCGGCGAGGAAGTCGAAGTGACCACCCCGTCGGGCGATCGCTATTACACGATCGAAAGTGTCGAGTTCATCTGATGCCGGTTCGGGTTTGAAGGCGCGACAGTGAAGCCCTTCAAGCCGCCGACTCCGATCGCCACCAATATCCTGATAGGCTTGTGCGTTGCCGCGCAGGCTGCATCATTGCTGGGCGGCGCGGCCTTCACCGATGCCCTGCATTTCAATTTCGGCCTGGTGCCGGCGCGGATCACCGCAGCGCTTGGCGGGCGCACCGATGCGCTGTCGGCGTTTGTCACGCTCTTCACGCATATGTTTCTGCATGCCGGCTGGCTGCACCTGGGGCTCAACCTGCTGTTCTTCACCTGGGTCGGCCGCTACGTCGAATGGGTGACCGGGCGCTGGGCGCTGATCGGCATTTTCGTGGCGGGTGGCGCCTTGGGCGGCATCGCACAGGTGCTGGCCGGCCCTTCGGAGACCCTTCCGGTCGTCGGCGCCAGCGGGGCCATTGCCGCTGTCTTCGGCGCCTATGCGGTGCTGTTCGCGCAAAGCCGCGTCGCCGCGCGCAAACTACTCGGGCTGACCATATCGGGTGAGACTCTGACGGCGCTGTGGTACGCCGCGACCTGGATCGGCCTGCAATTGCTAACTGCGGTCGCCTTCAACGGCGGAAACACCCAGATTGCGATCTGGACTCACATCGGCGGGTTCATCACCGGGCTGGTGGTGGCGCGCATCTGGGGCCGCGGGCCGCAACCCCTCTAGATGCGGGCCCTCGTCTGTCATCATCTGAGCGAGGTTCGCTCGGGGCTGCGGTTTGAAACCGACTGGGCGGAACCGCCGGCGCCGGGGCCGGGCGAAGTGACGGTGGCGGTCAGCCGCGCCGCACTGAATTTCCCTGATTTGCTGATGCTGTCGGGCGGCTATCAGTTTCGCCCCGACGTGCCGTTCGTCCCGGGCACAGAAGGTTGCGGCACGGTCATCGCGGCGGGGCAGGGTGCGGAGGCATTGCTGGGCCAGCGCGTGTTTGTCGGCGGTCGCGGCGGCTGCTTTGCCGAACGCTCGACGGTGCCCGCAGCGTCCGTGCGGCCGGTGCCCGCTGTCCTCGATGACGGCGAAGCAGCGGCGTTCACGGTCGGTGCGCTGACGGCGTGGGTGGGGCTCATGACACGCGGGCGGCTGCAACGCGGCGAACGCGTGCTGGTCACGGGCGCTGGCGGCGGCATGGGCCTAGCTGCCGTGGCGCTGGCGGTGCACGAAGGCGCCGAGGTCGTCGCGGCGTCGTCGAACCCCGATCGTCTGGCGCTGGCCCGCGCGGCAGGTGCCCATGAGACACTGCTGGTCGACCGGTCGGCGCCGGCGATTGCGGCGCGTGATATCGACGTGGTGTTCGATCCCGTCGGCGGGCCGCTGGTCCCGCAGGTGATCCGCGCGTTGCGCCGCAACGGCCGCTATCTGATCATCGGTTTCACCGGTGGCCGCCCGGCGCCGTTTCCGCTCAACCGCGCGCTGCTGAAGGAGATCGAGGTGCTTGGTGTTCGCGCCGGGGAATTCGCTCGCCAGGATCCTGCCGCCGGCCGCCGGCACATCGCCGCGATCGATGCCCGCGCGGCGGCACTGCGACCGCATATCGGCCTGACCGTGCCACTGGCCGTCGCCGCCGATGCCTTTGCCGCGATGGCCGCCGCGACGCTGCCTGGCAAGGCTGTCATCGCCATCTGAACTGCGTTCAGCCGAGCAGGGCGCGCGCAGCCGTGCCGGGTAATGGCCGATCCAGCTGCGACGGCAACGGATATTGCGGCAGCCTTGCCTCGACCCACCTCCGCGCGGTTGCAATCTCCGCTGCCAGCGTGGCTGCCAGTGCTGCCCGTCGCGCCAGCCGAGCCGCATTGTCGAACGCCGCCGCCGGGTTCTTGGCATAGCTGCTGAAAAGTGCGCCGTTGGCGATCTCTGCCGCATCAGTCGCCGATATCCCTTGGCCGAAAAGCGCCGACGCAGCGACGATCACAGGCTGCGGTATCGTGAACAGGGCTTCGGCATCGAGGCTCCAGGCGTTGCGATATTGCGATTGCACCGTTGCAAAATTGCGAAGTTGCGCCAGCCACAGTGCAGCGGCGCATTCGGCATCCGATGCCGGGATCGGCCCAACGAGCCCGGCAATCGCGGGTGCCAGTTCGGCGGTGACGCGGCGCACCCAATTGCGATGGCCATCGCTGCGCAAGACCGCCGCAAGATAGTCGGCGAGCGGGAAGTACAGCAGTACGGCAGGCGCGGCCGGGTCGGGCAGCAGCGCCGGCAGCATGAAATTGGCGGGCACATTGGCCTTGATGATCGTCGGCGGCGCGCCCGGATAGCGGCGCGCCAGCAGCGCGACGGCGAGGTCCAGACGCCCCTGCCAGCCCGCTTCACTGGCTGCGCCGCTGGCTGCCTCGACACCCAATTGGCGCAAGGCAAAGGGCTCCCGCAGTACCAGGCCGCCATCGCTGCGATCAAGCGCCCGCGCCAGCAGGGTCGAGCCGCAGTGCGCGACGTGGAAGATCCAGCCGGTTTCCGGCGCCGGCCCGGGCGCTGGCAAATCGGCGATCGCGGCAAACGCCGGAGCTTCGCTCGCCGGGCTGATCCTGTCGTCGAGGAAGATCGAACGCCGATACGCTGCGCGGTCCATCGCGAGCAGCACGGCCTGGTCACCTTCAAAGCCAAACAGATAGCAATCGGGCGAGGTGAGATCGGGCAGTTGCACCGTCCGGCTATAGCGCCGCCGCGTTGCCGGCGCTATGCGGTGCGCGGGCAATCGGCCCGGGGACATGCTGATGGACGTGATCGCGCCGGTGGCCGGTCGACCCTATGTGCTGGTGCAGGCAACGGGCGAGGCATCGCCGCTGGCGATTGGGCCCGACACGGTGATGGCGCTGTTCAGACAGCATGGCGCCTTGCTGTTGCGCGGTTTCGGCACGACGGTTGCGCGCCTTTACGCCTTCACCGCGCAGTTTTGTTCGGGTTCGGTGTTCAACGAAAGCCCCGACCGGCTGCAACTCGATCCCGAGCACAACATCCAGTCGGTCAACGGCGGCACGCTGCCGTTCCCGCTGCATCCCGAACTGTCACGCGAGCCGTGGAAACCCGATGTCTGCTTTTTCGCCTGCATCGTGCCACCCCGGGCGTTGGGGCAAACGACGATCTGCGACGGTGTCGCGCTGGTGCGCCACCTGCCGCCGGCCCTGCAGGCTGAGTTTGGCCGCCGCCGGTTGCGCTATATCCAAGGCACCACAGCCGAGCATCTGCAATTCTGGCTCGGCACGCCGACGCCGACCGATGCACAACTCGCCAAACCACCGCCGCATTGCCCATATCGCTTTGCCCGGCTGGACGGTCGTCTGGTGCGCATCTTCACCCGCCCGGCGCTGCATCGCCCGATGTTCACCTATGCGCCGGCATGGGGCAATTTCCTGCTCTTCTCCTATTTCTTCAATCGCGTCCGCGGCTTTCCGAGCTTCGACGATGGTACGTATGTGCCCGACGACTGGCTGGAAACCGTCCGCGCCGCCGGCGAGACGCTGACCGCGCCGATTGTCTGGCAGGCCGGCGACCTGCTGATGCTCGACAACAGCCGGTTCCTCCATGGCCGCACGGCCGTCATCGACAACGACGGACGGCTGATCGCCTCCTATTTCGGCTATCTCAAGGACGCCCCGATCAACCCCGAAGAACCGGCCGACCCGTTATGGCGCCGCACCGACTTCCGGCCGCCGCAACCGCGACGCGCTGGTTGAAAATCTGGCGGAAGGGGTGGGATTCGAACCCACGGTGAGGTTACCCCCACGACGGTTTTCAAGACCGTTGCCTTAAACCACTCGGCCACCCTTCCTTAGCGGCTGCTTTGCCCAAGGCAGGCGCTATAGGCAAGCGCGGGGCGAAATGGCGTTGGTATCGGCGCGCGGCTGTGGCACAAGATATGGTATGTGGAAGCGTGTTTTTATCCTGGCCCTGTTGGCCAATTTTCCGGCCCGCGCCGATGAGGCGGACCAGGCCCTCGGCTTTCGGATCTGGCTCGCAAACTATCGCACCGCTGCCGAATCGCGGGGACTGAAGCGCGAATGGCTCGACGCGACGCTCGCCGATGCTGTTTATGTACCGCGCGTCGTGACGCTCGATCGCGCCCAGCCCGATGATTCGGGTCAGCGCAACCTGTTCGCCGGCTATCTGGCGCGGCAATTGACCGATGTGCGCATCAATCAGGGTCGCGCCCGTGCTGCCGACAATCTCGCGACTTTGCAGGCCGTCGCGGCACAGACCGGTGTCGCGCCCGAGATCATCATCGCGATCTGGGGCATGGAAACGAGCTATGGCGCCGTGACCGGCAATTTCGACCTGCCGTCGTCGCTGGCAACGCTCGCCTATGACGGCCGGCGAGCGGCACTGTTCACCAAGGAACTCGACTCCGCGGTGCGCATGGTCGGGGAGGGGCGAGCGACTCGCGACCAGATGCGTGGCAGTTGGGCCGGTGCCTTTGGCCAAGCGCAGTTCCTGCCGTCGAGCTATCTTGCCCATGCCGCCGATGGCGATGGCGATGGCCGCATCGATATCTGGAACAGCGTGCCCGACACCTTCGCCTCGATCGGCCGCTATCTCGCCGATGCCGGGTGGAAGCCG
>JANOCM010000641.1:0-1982 GCA_031412175.1 Alphaproteobacteria bacterium | reverse complement strand
AAAGGCGTTCTTCGCCGTCTGCTGCGAAATCGTCGAGCCGCCGCGCAATTTCTTCCCCGCCGCATTGCGCGCCGCCGCCGCCTCCATCGCCTCGAAATCGAAACCGTTGTGGACGCAGAAGCGCGCATCCTCGGCGCCGATCGCGGCGCGCGGCACGGCGGGCGCAATCGCCGACAGCGGCACCCAATGGCGCTCGACATGCTTGCCGGCGATCGCGTCACGCGCCATCGGCCAGGTCAGCGGCACCGGGACAAAGCGATAGGCGACGACCCACACCAGGCTGAACACCACCAGGCCGACGCCGATCCTCGCCGCGCCCACCAACAGGCGCATCGGCAGGCTGCGGTTGCGATGTCTGGCGGGCACGGTCATTCCTGCTGTGGAACCACCATGTGCCCGCCGCCGATGCGAAAGGTCAACAGCCGGCGCCCGCGGGGGGGAGGGCGGGCGCCGGCGCCGATCAGGCCGCGACGCGGGGGCGTGCGCGATCCTGGCGGAAACGTACCGTGGCCCCGACGAGGCCGAAGCCGAGCACCAGCATGGCCCAGGCTTCGGGTTCAGGCACCGCGGCATTGGCAAGCTGCGGCGCCGTCGCCGCCAGCCCGAGTTGCAGCCCGACGGTGTCGCCGGTGCCGAACGCCGCATCAAGCGCGCCCGACGCGGTCGAGGTGATCGACAGGTCGAGCAGCGGGTTGTCGAGATCGGTCAGTTCGGCGAGCGTGACACTGCCGAGGTTGAAGGCGAACAGGTTGAGCCCGGTGCCGAGCACTGTGCCGTTCAACGCCGCATCGCCTTCGAGGAAGCTGGTCGTCGTGTTGATGACGAAATTGCCCAGCGCCAGCGTGTTGGTGCCATTGGTCAGCGTGATGCCCGATCCGTCGTGGCGGATGGTGCCGGCCAGCGCGGCGTCGAGATCACCCCCGGTGATATCGAAATTCACGGTCAGCCCGGGGGCGCCGCCGACCAGCGAGGCGGTGCCGGTCAATCCGACCTCCAGCCCGCTGATGATCGACCCGAACGCCACCCGCGTATTGCCACCGATGACCGCGGTGGCACTGGCAAGGGAAGGCACGAAAAGTAACGCGACCGTAAGCAACGTCTTTCCAAGATGTCGCATTGCGAACTCCATCTTATCGAGAGGGGACCATACCCCGCCGGCAAGATGCCAAGATCGCGTAAACAAATTCCTACGAAGATTAAGAAGTTTTTGTGATAAGCATTTCAGCAATAGTTGTTGTTTGTCTCGCCGCGCCAATTTGTCGCGATCTGTAGGCGGGGCGCAGAAAGCGGGCAGCGGCCGTTGTCGCCGCCCGCATGTTCATTGCGCAACCGGAATTCACGCCGGCTCGGGCAGCAAATTCCGTTCCGTCGCCAGCCCGTGCATCGCCTTGGTCAGCTTCTCGAACGCCCGCACCTCGATCTGGCGGACGCGTTCGCGGCTGATGCCGTAATGCTGCGACAGTTCCTTGAGCGTTTCGGGCTCGTCGACCAGCCGGCGCTGGGTCAGGATATGCTTCTCGCGCTCGTTGAGCGCCTGCATTGCCGCGCCGAGCAGTTCGTGGCGCTGGTCGCGCTCCTGTTCGTCGGCGACCATTTCATCCTGCAAAGGGCCGGTATCGGCGAGCCAATCCTGCCATTCGCCCTCGCCTTCCTCGCGCAGCGGCGCGTTGAGGCTGGTGTCGCCGCCCATCGACATGCGGCGGTTCATCGAAATGACCTCGTCCTCGGTCACGCCCAGCGTCGTTGCGATCTTTTCGACATCGGCGCCGCGCAGGTCGCCATCCTCCATCGCGTTAAGCTTGCCCTTCAGCCGGCGCAGGTTGAAAAACAGCTTCTTCTGCGCCGCCGTCGTGCCGATCTTCACGAGGCTCCACGAGCGCAGGATATATTCCTGGATCGAGGCGCGGATCCACCACATCGCATAGGTGGCGAGGCGAAAGCCTTTTTCGGCATCGAACTTCTTGACGCCCTGGATCAGCCCG
>JANOCM010000640.1:0-2686 GCA_031412175.1 Alphaproteobacteria bacterium | reverse complement strand
CGGCGGGCTGATCGCGCCGTTCATCGGCATCAAGATCATCGACGTCGCCGTCACCGGCCTCGGTCTCGCATAAAGGCATATCGCAATGTTTACCGAAATCCGCTCCGCGCTGCGCCCCGCGCTGGTGATGCTCACCGGCTTTACACTGCTGCTCGGGGTGCTCTATCCGCTCGCCGTCACCGGCATCGCCGGCGTGGTCCTGCCCGTCAAGGCCGGCGGCAGCATCATCACCGCCAATGGCAAGGCGATCGGTTCCGAACTGATCGGCCAGGATTTCACCGGCACCGGCTATTTCCACCCGCGCCTGTCGGCGGCGGGCAAGGGCTATGACGCCAGCGCCTCGTCGGGCGCCAATCTGGGGCCGGGATCGAAGGACCTTGCCGATCGCATCGCCGCCAGCATCAAGACGCTGCGCGACGAAGGCGTCGCCGGCGCCCTGCCCGCCGATTTGCTGACGACCTCGGCCTCGGGCCTCGACCCCGACATCAGTCCCGAAGCCGCCGCCGTGCAGGTGGCACGCGTCGCGAGGGCGCGCGGGCTGGCCGACGCCGATGTGGAGGCATTCGTCGCGACGCAGACCCGCGGCGCGTTGCTTGGCCTAATCGGCGAACCGCGGGTCAATGTGCTGGCGCTCAACCGCGCGCTCGACGCGCGGGCGAAGGGGTGAGGTGCAATGTCGGTGTCATCCCGGCGAAGGCCGGGACCCATAGCCCACAAATTTGCCGAAGGTGAGCGCATGCGTGGTCGGATGTGTGGGCTATGGGTCCCGGCCTTCGCCGGGATGACGGCAGTGATCACGGCAGCATCGCTCCCCATCGCCACCGACATCCGCTAACGTCGCCCGCGTGACCGACGCCCGCCCGTCCCCCGACGCCCTGTTGCGCGCCGCGCGTCGCGAAAGCCGTGGCAGCCTCAAGATCCTGCTCGGTGCCTCGCCCGGTGTCGGCAAGACCTATGAGATGCTGCGCGAGGGCGCCGAACTGCTCGCCGCCGGGCGCGATGTCGTCGTCGGGATCGTCGAAACCCATGGCCGCGCCGACACCGAAAGCCTCGTGGCGCCGTTCGAGGTGCTGCCGCGGCGCCGCATCGTCCATGGCCCGCACACGCTGACCGAGCTCGACATCGACGCGCTGCTCGCCCGCGCCCCCGAGGTCGCGCTGGTCGACGAACTGGCGCACAGCAATGCGCCGGGCAGCCGCCACCCCAAGCGCTGGCAGGACATCGAGGAACTGCGCGACGCCGGCATCGACGTGCTGACCACGGTCAACATCCAACATGTCGAAAGCTTGAACGACATCGTCGCCAGCTTCACCCAGGTGCGGGTGCGCGAGACGGTGCCCGACGCGGTGCTCGACGATGCCGAGATCGAGCTCGTCGATCTGCCTCCCGACGAACTGATCGAACGGTTGAAGGCGGGCAAGATCTACATCCCCGAGGAAGCCAGCCGCGCGCTGGGGCATTTCTTTTCCAAATCCAACCTGTCGGCCTTGCGCGAAATGGCGCTGCGCCGCGCCGCCGCCACCGTCGACCGCCAGATGCTCGACCATGTCCGCAGCATCGGCGCCCCCGGCCAATGGGCGGCGAGCGAGCGCATCGTCGTCGCTGTCGGTGACCAGCCCGGCGCCGAAACTTTGGTGCGCACCGCGCGCCGCCTCGCCGATGCGCTCGATGCACCATGGACGGCGCTCGTCGTCGAAACGCCGCGCGACGCAGGCCTGGCCCCCGCAGCGCGCGACCGCGTCGCCGCCGCGCTGAAACTCGCCGCGAGTCTGGGCGGCACCATCGCCACGGTGCCCGCCGCCGATGTCACCGCCGGGCTGGTCGGCTATCTGCGCGAGGCGCGCGCGACGACCTTGGTGATCGGCAAGACCAGCCGGTCGTGGTGGTTCGAACTGCGCCACCGCTCGATCGTCGATACTTTGGTCCGCGAGGTCGACGGCATCGCCCTCCATGTCGTGCCGACGCGCGGCGCCGGGCCGGCCGATCCGCGCGCGCCGCTGCCGGCGTGGCCGTGGGCGGCGACGGGCATTGCGCTCGGCATGGTTGCCGTCACCACTGCAATCGCCGTGCTGCTGGTGCCGTGGATCGGGCCCAACAGCGTCGATCTGATCTATCTCGTGCCGGTCATCGCTGCGGCGACCCTGCTCGGGCTGCGGCCGTCGCTGGTTGCCAGTTTCGGCGCGGCGCTGGCCTATAATTTCTTCTTCCTGCCGCCGCTCTACACTTTCACAATCGCCGACCCGCAGAATTTCGTCACGCTACTAGTGCTGACCGGCGTCGCCATCGTCGCGTCGCAGCTCGCCGGGCGGTTGAAGCGCGAAGCCAATGTCGGCGCCCGCGCCGCGCAGGAAAATGCCGCGCTCGCCGCCTTCGGCCAGCGCCTCGCCGCCATGTCGGACGAAGCCGGCACCGCCATCGCCGTCTGCGACGAGGTCGGCCGGCTATTGGGTGTCCAGACCGTGCTGCTCGCCAGCCGCGACGGGCGGTTGCAGCCGATTGCCGCCAGCCCCGCCGATCCGCTGCTCGGACCGATCGACAATGCCGCCGCCGAATGGGCGCATGATCGCGGCGAACCCGCCGGCGCCGATACCGCGACGCTGACCGCGAGCGAATGGCAGTTCCATCCGCTGGCGACGGCGCTCGGCGTGCTCGCCATCCTCGGCGTCGCGCGCCCCGACCACCGCGA
>JANOCM010000639.1:0-2539 GCA_031412175.1 Alphaproteobacteria bacterium | reverse complement strand
CTGGCGAAGAATATCTATTTCGGCGGCGAACGCGGCCCGCGGCTGCAGTTGATCGCCGAAGTGTTCAACGTTTTCAACCGCGCCAATTTCAGCGGCTATGACGGGTTTGTGCCGCCATCGCCCGAGATCAACGCTAACTTCGGACTACCGAATACCCTCAATGGTCCGCCGCGGTCGTTCCAGTTCGGAGGGCGGTTCACCTTTTGATGGGGCCGGGATCATCGGGACAAATGGGGCGTCGCGCCCTGCTCGCCGGCCTGGGGGCTGGGGTCGCCGGCTGCACGATCGGCGACCGGCTGAAGGTCGCGCTCGGTCCGCAGCCGGCCGACGAGGGGCTACCGCCGGTGCCGCGCGGCGCCGCGGTCGAAAGCTTTCTCGACAGCGTGCAGTTGCGCACCTTCAATTATTTCTGGGGCACCACCGAGGCGCGGCGCGGGCTGGCCCCCGATCGCTTCCCGACGACGACCTTTGCCAGTATCGCCGCGATGGGTTTCGCACTGACCGCCTTTATCATCGGCGTCGAGCGCGGCAACATCGGTCGCAAGGCCGCCGCCGACCGCACGCTGGCCATGCTGCGCTGGCTGATCAGCGCCAACCAGGGCCCGGAACCCGAAGGCACTGTCGGCCACAAGGGCTTTTTCTACCATTTCCTCGACAACACGACCGGGCTGCGGTTCGAAAAGACCGAGCTTTCGACCGTCGACACCGCGCTGCTGATGGCGGGCGTGCTGCTCGCCCAGAGCTATTACGACGGCCCCGGCGAAGGCGAGATCCGCACCATCGCCGACCGGCTCTATCGGCGCGTCGACTGGCGCTGGGCAATGACGCGCGCCCCGGTCGTGTCGATGGGCTGGACGCCCGAATCGGGTTTCATCGCCTATGATTGGCTGGCCTATAACGAGGCGATGCTGGTCTATATCCTCGGGCTCGGCTCGCCCGAGCCGACGCGCGCGCTCGACAAGGCCAGCTGGGATGCCTGGAGCGCGCGGCTGGCAACCTATTGGACGGATTCGGGCAAGCTTTCGATGCTGCGCTTCCCGCCGATGTTCGGCCATCAATACAGCCATGTCTGGATCGATTTCCGCGACATCCAGGACGATTTCATGAAATCGAAGGGCATCGACTATTTCGAGAACAGCCGCCGCGCCACGATTGCGCAGCGCAACTATGCCATGGCCAATCCCTATGGCTGGCGCGGCTATGGCCGCAACGAATGGGGCCTGACAGCGTGCGACGGCCCGGGTGGCTTCCGCATCGATGTGCTCGGCGAACAGCGCATCTTCCGGTCTTATTCGGCGCGGGGGGTCGGCGATTTCGACGATGGCACCATCGCGCCGACGGCGGCCGGCGGCTCGATGCCGTTTGCCCCGGAAATCTGCTTGCCCGCGCTGATGGCGATGCGCGACCGGCACGGCGATGCGCTGTATGGCGCCTATGGCTTCTACGACGCCTATAACCCGACGTTCGATTTCGACCAGCGGCTGAGCCATGGCAAGGTCGTGCCGGGTCGCGGCTGGTACGATACCGACTGGATCGGCATCGACCAGGGCCCGATCCTGGCGATGATCGAGAATTACCGCACCGGGCTGATCTGGCAGATCATGAAGCGCAACCCCAACATCCGCCGTGGCCTGACCCGCGCCGGATTTACCGGCGGCTGGCTGGCGACGGCATGACAGGCCAGTCGCGCCGCGCCTTGCTGTCGCGCCGGGCGCTGCTGGCCGGCGGTGCAGCGCTGGCGGCGCGGCCGGCGTTCGGCTTGGCGCTGCCACGTGCTGCGCCGGATTCGCGCATCGACGCTCTGCTGGCGCGCATGACGATCGCCGAAAAGGCCGGGCAACTAACCTTGATGGCCTCGGCGATCGGCGGCCGCGCGGCGACGGCGCTTAATCCGCCCGGTACCGGCGCCAGCGCCGCGGCGCAGCTGGCTGCGGCGCGCGCCGGGCAGTTGACCGGCATCTTCAATGGTGAAGGCAGCGCCTGGCACCGGCGGCTGCAACAGGCGGCGGTGCAGAGCCGGCTCGGCATCCCGATGATATTTGCTGCCGATGTCATCCACGGCTTCCGGACGATCTTCCCGGTGCCGCTCGGCGAGGCCGCGAGCTTCGATCCCGATCTCGCGCGCCGCACGGCGCGCGCCGCCGCCGTCGAGGCCGCCGCGGCGGGCATCGACTGGACCTTTGCACCGATGGTCGACATCGCCCGCGACGCGCGCTGGGGGCGCGGGGTCGAAGGCGCCGGCGAAGATGTGCTGCTCGGCCGGCTGTTCGCGGCGGCGCGCGTTGCCGGCTTCCAGGGCCGCAACCTCGCCGACGCCGATGCGGTGGCGGCCTGCGCCAAGCATTTCGCCGCTTATGGCGCCGCCGAGGCCGGGCTCGACTACAACAGCGTCGACGTGTCGGAACGGACGCTGCGCCAGGTCTATTTCCCGCCGTTCCAGGCCGCCTTCGGGGCCCAGGCCGCAACGGTGATGGCGGCGTTCAACGAATTGTCGGGGATCCCGGCCACCGCCAACCGCTGGCTGCTGACCGATGTGCTG
>JANOCM010000638.1:0-3564 GCA_031412175.1 Alphaproteobacteria bacterium | reverse complement strand
CCGGTGCTGCAACTGGGTGCCGACATCTATTGCGACACCGCCGCGATCCTGCCGGCGCTGGAGGCGCTGCAGCCCGACCCCAGCTTTTATCCGGCACCGCTCGGCACGCTCCACAAGGTCATCGCCAGCTGGGCCGGCGGTCCGCAGTTCATGGCGCATGTCGGCGCCGCGATGGGCACGATGCCGCCCGGCGCGCTGCCGCAAAGCTTCATCGACGATCGCAAGGGGCGCTTCGGCCTCGACATGGCGCAGCTTGGAAAGGCGACGCCGCATCTGACCAGCCAGGCACTGACCGCGGCGCACTGGCTCGACGCGACGCTGTCGGATGGCCGGGCGTTCGTCGGCGGCGAGAGCCCGGGCCACGCTGATCTCGCCTTTTATGCCAATATCTGGTTCGTCCGCGGCATCCCGTTTGCCAAGGCGACTGCCGACGAAATCTTCGCTCTGCCGGCGCTTGCCGCCTGGTATGACCGGGTGAAGGCAATCGGTCATGGCCAGCGCAGCGAGATTTCCGCCGACGACGCCATAGCCATAGCCGCGGCGTCGGACCCGCGCCCCGTCAGCGGCCGTATCGACGCGCCCTTCGCCGCCGGGCAGGCGGTGCTGATCAAGACCGACGGATCGGGCGACGCGCCGGTTGCGGGCCGGCTGGCGCAGCTCGATCCGACCGGAGTTATCGTGCTGCGCGAGGGCGAACGGTGCGGCACCGTCGCCGTGCATTTCCCGCGGCTGGGGCAGATGGTGCTGCCGGGCTGACCGCCCGCCCGAAAAGCGTAAAATTCGACGTTTGATCGATTGCCGCGGCAAGGCCGCTGCGCCAATCCCTGATCGCAAACAGATCGCGTCAGGAGACGGACGATGAGACATCACGCCTTGGGATTCGCCCTTCTGGCGACGGTGGCCGCCCCGGCCACGGCAGCGCAATATCTGCTCGCCTTCAACGGCGTCGAGACACGGTCCGCGGTACCGCGCATCTATGACGTCAGGCTGCGCATCACCACCGCCGGCACGCCGAATGCCCTCGGCGGCTATGACATTACCGCCGTCAGCGGGCTTGCCGCCGGCGAAACGGTGACCGGCATCGCCCCCAATCCCAATTCGCCCGGCACGGCGACGCTCAACGGGCTGCGGTTCGACAATATCTTTTTCAAGGCCAATCCGGTGTTCGACATCTGGGGCCTGGGCTTCATCACCACCGGCGGCACCTGGAACATCTGGAGCCCCGGTCCCGATCGCTATTCGCTGGTCGATAACACCGGCGCCGCGCTGCTGGGGTCCGATGGCGTGATGTCGGTCACCGCGGTGCCCGAGCCCGCTGGCTGGATGATGCTCGTCGCCGGGTTCGGTCTCGTCGGCATTGTCGCCCGCCGCCGGGCGACAGCCGTCGCCGCATGAACGCGCCGCACCGAACGCGAACGAAGAATGTCAAAAGCGTAAAATTCAACGTTTGCCAAGTTGCGGCACAAGTCTCGGCTTTCCTAGTGTTGGCGCATGGTCAACAACGGGGAAACATCATGAAGCATCTTCGAATTGCAGCAGCAGTCCTTGCGCTGACTGGAATCACAGCGCCCGCCAGTGCCGCCCAATATGTGCTGAATTACGCCGGCACCAAGACCAGTGGCGGCGTCGGAACATTGTTTGCAACATTGAATATCGCAACATCCGATATTGCCAATGGTATCGGTGGCTTCGATGTTTATTCTGTCGATGGCATTGTCGACGGTGAGGATGTCATCGGCATTGTTCCCAACCCCAACACGCCGGGCACCATCGAGACCCCTGTCTTCATTTTCAACAACATCCTGTTCGACGCCAACCCGGTGTTCGACATCTATGGCCTGGCGTTCACCACCGCCACCGGCACCTGGAACCTGTGGGGCGAGGATCCCGACGTCTACACGCTGCTCAAGAGCACGCCGGGCGCCGGTTACTCCGGCGCGCGTATCGGCGCGCTGACCGTCACGGCCGTGCCCGAGCCCGCGAGCTGGGCGCTGCTGGTCGCCGGCTTCGGCCTGGTCGGCGCTGCCGCCCGCCGCCGTGCCGCCATTACCGCCTGATCCAAAGTCGACCCCTACTGAAAAGGGCGGGGACTCGCGTCCCCGCCCTTCTTTTTTGTGCCGACGCGAAAGTTCAGGCGAGTTCGCCCTCGAGCCAGCTCTTCAGCTGCGATTTCGGCGCGGCACCGACCTTGGTGGCGACCGGTTCGCCGTTCTTGAACAGGATCATCGTCGGGATGCCGCGCACGCCATAGCGCGTCGGGGCATCGGGGTTGTCGTCGATATTCAGCTTGACGATCTCCACGCCATCCAGCTCGGCGTTGATCTCCTCGAGCGCCGGGCCGATCTGGCGGCACGGGCCGCACCATTCGGCCCAGAAATCGACGAGCACCGGCTTGTCGGCGCTGATCACATCGGCATGGAAGCTGGCGTCGGTAATCTGCTTGGCGGCCATTGGGCGGCTCCTGCTGGGTTAGTCTGGCGAGATAGGCGTCGGCGCGCCGCTGTTCAACACAACATCGCCTTTCGGCGCATGAAGCGCAACCATCGCATCGGGCAATTCGATCAGCGCCGGGCCTTCGGTATAGAGCAGCGCGGCGCGCACCGGCTTGCCCGGGAACACCTGGGCCAGCGCCGCCACGTAAGCGGCCATCTGCTTCAGGTGATAGGGCTCGACCCCATCGCTGTCGGCAGGCACCCGCCGCCCGGTCTTGAAATCGACGACGAGAACCGCATCGCCGACCACCAGCCGATCGACCTTGCCGGCGATGACGTTGCCACCGACGACCGCGGCGATCGGTGCCTCGGCGAGCGCATCGGCGGCGAACACCGCAGCAAAGCGCGGATCATCGAGGATGGCGAGCACGGTCGCCACCAGCGCCGCACCATCGAGTTCGGGCACGCTCACCGCGCACCAGGCTTCACCGGCGGCGCGGCGGCGGTCGGCGGCGATCTCGGGCAGGCGTTCGAACAGCGCGTGCAGCGCCGCGCCGCGCCGTGCCGCCGCCCGCGCCGCCGGGCCGGAAGGCGGTGCCGCGACATCGTCCGCCGCGATCGCCGATGGCGACAAGGGCCGCGGCGGTCGCGCCTCCTGCGGTGCCGGCGCCACTGCCCAGTCGGGCAGGGTGCGTGCGTCGTCGGGGGTGATGACGGGTTCGACGACCACCGGCGCCGACGGCCGGCCGGTGGCATGAACGAGCGAAGGTCCGTCCCAGACCGGCAGATCGACGCTTTCCGCGTCGAGCGATTCCATCGCCACCTGGATGTGATGATACCAGCTGCCTTCGGGCGGTTCCGTCAGCTTGCCCGACAGGGCGCCGCCGACGAACAACAGGTCTTCGGCGCGGGTCAGCGCGACATAGAGCAGCCGGCAATGCTCGCGCTCGGCATCCTCGTCCTGCGCGTCGATGGCGTCGGCGAGCCGCCCGGTCAGGCCCTTGCGATCGGCGAGAAACACCGGCAGCGCCGCGCCGCCATCGAAGCTCATCAGCACCGGCGCCTCGCGTTCGGGCCGCCGCGCCTTGGCGGTGTCGGCGAGGATGACGATCGGCGCCTGCAGCCCCTTGGC
>JANOCM010000637.1:0-8381 GCA_031412175.1 Alphaproteobacteria bacterium | reverse complement strand
CGTCCGGCAGCATCCCGCCGGAGGTGCCGATGGCCAAGCTTGTTCCCCCGCAACTGGTGCGCAGCCTGATGAGCAGCGGCTGTATGGGGGAGTTCGATGCCGGGGCGTCGGCGTTCAACCCGGACGAGAGCGCGGCGCTGGCGCGTTGGCTGGCGCGGTTGCTGGCGACGCGTACCGCCGAGGCCGGCGATGCCTTCGTCGATACGCTGGCGGCGGTGCTCGAGGCCGGTACTCGGCGGCACCGGGTGGCCGATCCGCTGGCGTGCCACAAGGGCTGTGCGTCGTGCTGTCACCAGCAGGTGTCGGTGCCGGCGCCGGAGATTTTCGCGATTGCCCGCCGGTTGCGGCGATCAAGGGCGCTGGCGGCGGCGCAGGCGCGGCTGGCGGTGTGGCCGGGGCGGCGGGTCGTCGATCCGGCGCGGGTGCTCGATCCGACGCGGCCGTGCGTGTTCCTGGTGGACGAGGCGTGCGGCATCCATCTGTTTCGGCCGATGGTGTGCCGGGCGATCGTGTCGTTGAGCAAGCCGGCGTGTCTGCGGCGCCTGGCGGCGGGCAATGGCAATATCCCGTTCCCGCGGTCGCACGAGGCGATCCGCCAGTGGATCGAGACGGCGGTGTGGACGGCGCACAGTGCGGCGGGGCTGGAGCCGCGCGGCTATGATCTCGAGGCCGGCGTCGCGGCGGTGCTCGCCGACCCGGGGATCGAGGCGCGCTGGTATGCCGGCGAGGCGGCGCTGGCGGCCGCCGCCGATCCGCCGCTACCGCCGCAAACCGCCAGCGAGATCACCCGCCTGCGCCAAATGGCCAGACTATGAATGGGGGTCCGGGGCCTCAGGCCCCGGCCGCCGGAGGCACCTTTCTTTTCCTGCCGCGTTCCCTCAGTCGCGTTCATAAGTTACCAAAGCGCCAAGCCAGCAGGGAGCATTTGTGGCGACAGGATTGATTGCGCTGCTCGACGATGTCGCAGCGATTGCCAAGGTGGCGGCGTCGTCGCTCGACGATACCATCGCCGCGGCGGGCAAGGCGAGCGCCAAGGCGGCGGGCGTGGTGATCGACGATGCCGCGGTGACGCCGCGCTATGTCCATGGTTTCGAACCGGCGCGCGAATTGCCGATCGTCGGCAAGATCGCGCTGGGATCGTTGAAGAACAAGCTGGTGTTCCTGCTGCCGGGGGCGATCTTGCTCAGTTGGCTGGCGCCGTGGGGGATCACGCCGCTGCTGATGCTGGGCGGCGCCTATCTTTGCTATGAAGGCGCCGAGAAGGTGTATGAGATCTTCCGGCCGCACGCTGCAGCCGACGACGACGAAATCGGCGACGACCCGGTGGCGATCGAAAAGGCGATGGTCGGCGGCGCGATCCGCACCGACCTGATCCTGTCGGGCGAGATCATGGCGATCTCGCTGGCGAGCGTTGCCGACGCGCCGATCGCCGAGCAGGCCGTGGTGCTGGCGGTCGTCGGAATCGGCATCACCGCGCTGGTTTATGGTGCGGTGGCGTTGATCGTGAAGGCGGATGATGTCGGCGTGAAGCTGGCGCGATCCGGACAGGGGCTGGTCGCCGGGCTGGGGCGGGCGCTGGTGAAGGGCATGCCGCCGTTCCTCGCGTTGCTCGCCAGCATCGGCACCGCGGCGATGCTGTGGGTCGGCGGCGGCATCTTCGTCCACGGGCTGGAGGGCTATGGCGTCAAGGAACCGGGGCACAGCATCCACCAAATCGCCGAAGTGGCAGGCGCGGCGACGGGCGGCCTGGCGCCGGTGGTGACCTGGCTGGTCGGGGCGATCGGATCGGGGCTGGTGGGCCTCGTGCTCGGCGGGGTGATCGTCGCGGTGCTGCATCTGCGGCCGAGGAAGGCCGCCGCCTAGCGCAGCGCCTCGGCAATCGAAGCGGCGGCGATCGCCTCCATCTGCTTGTGCCCGGCGGCGTTGGGGTGGGTGCCATCGCGCGAATATTCGGCGCGCAGGCTGCCATCGGGGGCTGCCATCGGGGTGAAATAGTCGGCGACGACATAGTGGTTGGCAGCGGCTTCGCGGCGGATCCAGGCGTTGATCTCGGCGATTTTCGGCGCCGGGTTGCGACCGGGCCGCCAGTAATAATCGGTGGTCGGCAGCAGCGTGCCAACGATGACGCGGGCGCCGGCGGCGGTCGCGGCGCCGGCGATCGCGGCGATGTTGGCGCGGGTGTCGTCGAGCGTCATCTCGCCGCCATTGCCGGCGATGTCGTTGGTGCCGACGAGGATGTGGACGATGCGCGGCTGAAGCGCGAGCACATCGGCGGCAAAGCGGGCGCGAACGCCGGCGCTGGTCTGCCCGGCGATGCCGCGGCCGATGCGGGTGGCACCGTCGACGCGCGTCGGCTGCGGCGCGATCCAGCCCGACGTGATCGAATCGCCGATGAAGACGATGCGGACCTCGGCCGCGGCGGGCGGCTTGAGCGCCGCGTTGTACGCAGTGTAGTCGGTGATGCCGGCGCTGGCGGGTGCGATCAGCGCCAGGGCAGCGACAGCGGCGGCGAAGCGGCGGATCATGGGGCGCAGCATAGCAGGATGCGGGGCGGGTGGCGATTGACTTGGCGCGCGCAGAGCGTATTATAATCGCAACACACCAGGGAGTGCTGCGATGAAGATTTTGCCGATCCTGCTGGCCGCGACGGCGCTGCTTGCTGTCGCTGCGTGCAGCAAGAAGGACGATGCCGAACGAGCCGAGGCCGCGACGTCGATCACGCTGAACAGCGACGACAAATCCGAAACCACGGTCAACATAGAGGCCGACAGCGAGACCGGCGACATCGCGATGAAGCTGCCCGGCGGTTTCGATGCCAAGTTCAAGGTGCCGGCCGGCATGACCGACGACGCCAAGTTCGATATCGACGGGGTCGGGCTGTACCCGGGCGCCAAGCTGCAGAAGTTCAAGGTCAATGCAGTCAAAAAGGACGGCGACCGCGATGCTACGGTGGAGCTGGGCTTCAAGGCGCCGGCCGATCCGGCGGTGGTCGCCGACTGGTACCAGAAGGCGTTCGAGGACAAGAAGATCAGCGTTGCCCGCAGCGGCGAAACGCTGACCGGCAAGACCGAAGATGGCGACGATTTCACCCTGGCGCTGGTGTCGGGCGGCGTCGGCGCGACGCAGGGGACGCTGACGATCCGCGACCTCAAGAAAGGCTAGGCGGCGATATTGATCTGCAGGCGGCGCATTTTCTCGATGAGCGTGGTGCGCTGCAGGCCGAGCAGCTTGGCGGTGGCGGCGACGGCGCCGCCCGATGCCGTCAGCGCCTCGGTGATATAGGCGATCTCGAGGTCGCTGAGGATGCGCTTGAGGTCGATGCCGGCATCGGTGATCGGTTCGGGTGCCGGGGCCGGGCGCGGCGGTGGTGCCGGGGTGGAGCGGAGCAGGCGGGGTAGGGTTTCGGCGCCGATAGTCTCGCCGGGAAAATGCGCCTGGGCGCGCTCAACGAAATTCTTGAGCTCGCGGACGTTGCCGGGCCAGGGCTGGCGCATCAGCACGTCTTGGGCGGCGGCGGTGAACTGCACCGGCGGGCCGGGCAGGCGGGCGGCGAAATGCCGGACGAGCAGCGGCACATCCTCGGGCCGATCGGCGAGCGATGGCATCTCGATGCGGATGACATCGAGGCGATAGAGCAAATCGCAGCGAAAATCGCCGCGATCGATGGCGGCGAACAGGTCGACGCTGGTGGCGGCGATGACCCGCGCGTCGAAAGCGATCGGCAACATGCCGCCGACGCGTTCGACAACCCGGGTTTCGAGCGCGCACAGCAGCTTGGCCTGCATCGCCGTCGCCATGTCGCCGACTTCATCGAGGAACAGCGTGCCGCCATGCGCCGCCTCGAAGCGGCCGGGGCGGGCACGGATGGCGCCGGTGAAGGCGCCGGCTTCATGGCCGAACATCTCGCTTTCGAGCAGATCGGGGGCCACGGCGGCGCAGTTGAGCGCGACGAACGACCGGGCCGCGCGGCGACCGCGCTGGTGGAGCAGCTGGGCGACGACATCCTTGCCCGACCCCGATGGCCCGGTAATCAATACCGAGGCGGACGAGTCGGCGAGTTTTTCGATTTCAGCGCGGATGCCGGCAATTGCCGGGCTGTTGCCGACCAGTTGTGCAAGTTGTCCTGGATCGGATCGATCGCGACGAATGGTCATATCGGGGTCCAATAGGTAGTTAACTTTCTATTAACGCCTTTCCCAATTACTCACTGTTCCTCCCAACAGCTTATGTTCTACACTACAGGCGAAATGAAATATGTCTGCAGGGAAGCCATACCGAAATGACCGTTGCGAGCCCGTTTGCGACCCAGGATTGGAACCATAATGGCATCGAAACGACGCCGGTTAGGATTTTGACGAGCAGCCTGACCTGGCCGTCGGTGGCAGCAGGCGCCGGGCCGGGTTGGGTGGTCATCCGGCAACCGCTTGAAATGCTGAAATCCGGCGGCGCCACTGCGGCCGATTGCCTTGTGCTGGATAGCGGCGATTTGGCGGCATTTGCTGTGGATGAACTGGCGCGCTGGGGTTTGCCTGTCGTGCTGGTGCTCGGCGACAGCGATAACGTCGGCGTGCCGGCGCTCGCCGATCGTGCCGACGGTTTTGTCTTTGCCGATGATGACGCCGCGACCATCCGCGCCGTGCTGGCCGGCGTCACCGCCGGCGCCCCGGCGCTGCAGGTCCGCGACCTGTCGGATGGCACGGCGCGCACGATCAACGCGCTGTCGGCAGAGGCCGGCCGAATCGCCGACGCGCTGGCGCGGCTTGCGGAGCAGCAACGCAACGGCGCGGTGGCGCAGCAGCCGGTCGATGCCGGCTTCGTGCGCCGCCTGCTCAAGGCGCGCCGCGAGCGCGATCGTTTCTTTCCGGCCGAGATTTTCGCCGATCCGGCGTGGGACATGCTGCTCGACCTGATCGCCGCGCAGCTGGAGGGCAAGCCGGTGCCGGTATCGAGCCTGTGCATCGCCGCCGCGGTGCCGACGACAACGGCGCTGCGCTGGATCCGCAGCCTGTCCGAAGCCGGACTGTTCATCCGCCAGACCGACCCCAGCGACGCGCGGCGGACGTGGATTTCGCTGTCGCCCGACGCTGCCGATGCGGTGCTCGCGTGGCTGCGGCTGTTTGCGGGGCAGTTTGCGGTACGATAGTCTGATGACCATGGAGGTATTCTCATGGCCGATCATGCAACGCCGAACCTGCCATCACGCGATTTCGCGGCGACGGCGCAATTCTACGCAGCGCTCGGCTTTGTCGAAAGCTGGCGCGATGCCGGCTGGATGATCCTGCGGCGCGGCGACCTCATGGTCGAGTTCTTCCCATACCCCGATCTCGATCCGGCAACGAGTTCGTTCAGCTGCTGTTTCCGGATGGATGATGTGAACGGCTTTTTCGAGGTGGTCGTGGCAGCGGGTGTGCCGGAGCGCACGACGGGCTGGCCGCGCGCCCACCGCCCGAAGCGCGAGCATTGGGGCGGGCTGGTCGGTGCGCTGATCGATCCGGACGGGACGCTGGTGCGACTGGTGCAGGCTGATGGTTAGTCCTCTTGACAATTATTTACCGATATGGTTATATAGTCGGGCGCGTTGCTCTTTGAAATTGTGAATGCACGCCGGAAGCCGCGGTCTGGCGCCGTGGTGCCGACGGCGCGGGCGCGCCCGGTGGGGAGGGAGCGAAAGGACAGCAGTCGCCGACCGGCTCAGCTTCGCCCGAGTGTATCCAGCGAGCCCTGATCGAGGTGCTTCAGAATCCGTCGCAGTGCCGCGATGCTGTTTGGGTTCTCGGCGCTTTCGAGCGCGTCCTGCAGCACCGCGCGAATGTCGTCGGCGCCGACCCGTTCCATTTCCCAATTCGGATAGAGGCGCTCGCGCTTTTCCATGCTCCGGTCGAGTGCGACGATATCATAGTGCCTCGGATCGCCGTGAAGGCTCGCGATCAGGGTGTTGACCTCGGCGGGCGGCCCCTCGATCCATTGGAAGAAAACGCCGCTGCCGAAAACCAGTACCCCGGTAATGTTGCGTTCGACGTTGCGGCGTTGCGACCGCTCGATGATGCGACTGACCTCGGCGTCGTCGACCCCTTCGGCGGCCCGACTGCAGTATACGAACATGTCGAGAATTGGCGCGGCGTGGTCCAGGTCGGGGCCGCGTGGAAAGCCAATTTCGTCGAACATCGATCTGGATCGCTTTGTCTATGCGGGGCAGGCCGTGCCACCCGGCAGGTCAGCGGCGTGGTAGCGCATGTTCGTGAATTGGGTAAGGACGCATCGGGAGTGCCTGCTGATCCCGCGCTTGCTAGCCGGCCGGCGCCACCTGCTCCAGCAGCCCCAGCACGGGCGCCAGCGAGCGGTCGGGCGCTTCCTCCATCGGGATATGGCCAACCTGGTCGAGGATCGTCACCCGGGCGTTGGGCAAGTGCTTCGAGAACCAGTCGGCCGACCCGACGGGGATCAGCTTGTCGTCGCGGCCCCAGATGATCTGGGTGGGGGCGGTGATGGTCTTCAGCAGCGCCGTGTCATCCTGACGGTGATAGCCGGCAAAGCGGTCCATCGTGGCGCTGCGGTTGCCGGGGTAGCGCAGCAATTCCCAATAGCGGTCGACCGCGGCGGGGGTGACGATGCTCTGGACGCTGACCGACTGGTGGAGCGACTGGTCGATCATGCTGCGCGGCAGGACCGAGGCGAGCAGGTCGCGCAACACGGGAATGCGCGCGATGCGGAAACCGATCGGCGGCGATGATTTGCCGGGCTCGGGCTGGCCGACGCTGTCGACGAGCACCAGCCCTGCGACCTTGTCGGGATGCGCGGCGGCATAGTGCCAGGCGACCCCGCCGCCCATCGAATTGCCGGCGATGGCAAAGCGGGTGAGGCCGAGGCGGTCGACAACCTTTTCGGTGACGGCGACATAGGCGCCTTGCGAATAATCGCGCGACGGCACCGGGCCGGACAGGCCGTGCGCCGGGAAATCGAAGCTGACGACGCGGTATTTGGGGCTGAGCCGCGCTACCCAGGGTTCCCAGGTGTGCAGCGAGGCGTTGGAGCCGTGGAGCAGCACGATCGGAAAGCCATCGCGCGGGCCCTCATCGCGGACATGGATGACCGTGCCCGGGGCGACCTCGACATAGCGCGATGCCGGGCTGCCGTATTTGGCGCGCAGTTGCTCGACGGGGATGTCGGGCACCTGGAAGGCGATGAACAGCCCGGCGATCAGCAGCACGACGGCCCCGAGGCCGATGGCGATCCGGCGCGGCCAGCGCGACTTGGTGGCCATTCAGATTTTCTCGATACGGATCGGCAGGCCGTCGCGCGGCTTGGGGATCGGGAACATGATGAACTCGCCCTTGTAGCTGTCGGACAGCACGATCCGGTTTTCGGCGAGCAGGTGAAAGAAGAAGGATTTGACCTGCATATAGGCAAAATGCAGCCCCAGGCACATGTGGCCGCCGCCGCCGAACGGCACCCAGGCATATTTGTGCCGGCCCTTGGAATTTTCGGGCGTGAAGCGCAGCGGATCGAACTTTGCCGGCTCGGGCCACACATCCGCCAGGCGATGCGTCATCATCGGGTTGACGCCGATATGGCTGCCGGCCGGGATGGCGTGGTTCATGAACACGAAGTCCTTGAGCGCACGGCGTGGCATCGATGGCACCGGCGGGATCAGCCGCAGTGATTCCTTGAACACCATTTCGAGCGTTTCCATGTCGCCAAGCGCTTCATAGGTCAGCTCGCCGCCGGTCCTGGCCTTCACCGCCAGGATTTCGGCGCGGACCTTGTCCTGCCATTCGGGATATTGGCCGAGGAAATGGACGGTCGAGGAGATCGACGAGGTGGTGGTGTCGTGCGCCGCCATCATCAGAAAGTTCATATGGTCGATGATGCTCTGGTCGCTGAGCTGGACGCCGTCGTCATCGGTAGTGTTGCAGATCTGGGTGAAGATGTCGTCGCCCTGGCGGCCGCGGCGCTTGGGGATTTCGCGCCCGAAGAATTCGCTCATATATTCGCGGCCCTTCACGCCGCGACGCATCGCGGTCAGCGGCAGCGGCTTGCGGACGATGGCAACCGACGCCAGCACCATGTCGACGAACGCCTTGTTGATCTTCTTCGCATCGGGGCCCCAGGGCACGCCGAGGAACGATGCCGCGGCGAGATCGAGCGTCAGCGCCTTGATGGCAGGGTAGAATTTGAACTCGGGCGATCCGGGCCAGCCGGCGATGCCGCGGGTGATGCCGCTGTTGAGTTCGCCAAGGTAGTGCTTCATCGGCTCGGTCTTGAAGGCGACCGACAGCGCCTTGCGGTGGATGCGATGTTCGTCGAAATCCATCAGCATCAGCCCGTGCGGAAACAGGTTTTCGAGCACCGGGTTCCAGCCGAGCGACGACGAGAAAATCCTG
>JANOCM010000636.1:0-2459 GCA_031412175.1 Alphaproteobacteria bacterium | reverse complement strand
TGGGCCCGGTGCTCGGCGGGCTGATGGTCGCCGGGCGGGTGGCGAGCGCGATGGCGGCGGAGATCGGCACGATGCGCGTCACCGAACAGATCGACGCGCTGACGACCTTGCGCACCGATCCCTATCGCTATCTCGTGGCCCCGCGCATCGTCGCTGCCGTGCTGGTCATGCCGCTGCTGGTGCTGGTGTCGAATGCGCTCGGCGTCATGGGCGGCTGGCTGCTGGCGACGCAGCGGCTGGGCTTCAATTCCGCCGCCTATCTCAACACGACCGCGCAATATCTCAAATGGGACGATGTCAGCTCGTCGATGGTCAAGGCGGCGGTGTTCGGTTTCTTCATCGCGCTGATGGGCTGCTACCACGGCTATCATTCGTCGGGCGGCGCCGCCGGCGTGGGGCGCGCTACTACCAATGCCGTCGTTTCGGCGTTCATCCTGATCCTGCTGTCGAAGGTCATCATCACCGTGATCGTTTTCGCGTCATGTCCGCCAAGATCGTCGTTGCGGGGCTGAAGAAGCGTTTCGGGCCCAAGGTCGTGCTCGATGGCATCGATCTCGAGGTGGAGGCCGGCGAATCGACCGTCATCATCGGCGGCTCGGGCACCGGCAAGTCGGTGCTGATCAAGTGCATCCTCGGCCTCATCCGCCCCGATGCCGGCAGCATCCGCGTCGACGGGCAGGAGGTGACGGGGCTGCGCGGCGCGGCGCTGGCCGATTACCAGGCACGCTTCGGCATGTTGTTCCAGGGCGGTGCGCTGTTCGATTCGCTGCCCGTCTGGCGCAACGTGTCGTTCGCGCTGACGGGCCGCGCCGCCAGTCGCCGCGCCGCCGCGATCGACAATCTGGCCCGCGTCGGCATGGGCGCCGATGTCGCCGACCTGCGGCCATCGGAACTTTCGGGCGGCATGCAGAAACGCGTGGCGCTGGCGCGCGCCATCGCGGCACGCCCCGAAATCCTGTTCTTCGACGAACCGACGACCGGCCTCGATCCGATCATGGCGGATGTCATCAACGATCTTATCCGCACGCTGGTCACCGACCTGAAGATCACCGCGCTGACCATCACCCATGACATGGCGAGCGCGCGCAAGATCGCCGATCGCGTCGCGATGCTTTACCAGGGCCGCATCGTCTGGCACGGTTCGCGCGATGTACTTGATGTGTCGGGTAATGCGTTTGTCGACCAGTTCGTTCACGGCCGCGCCGAAGGCCCCATCCAGATGCAGCTGAGAACGCTGTAGATGGCGCCGTCGCAGCCACAGTCTTCGGGCGCTGGCGAGCTGTCGGCGCTGCTGGCGCGCGCCGCCGCTGGTGACCAGGCGGCGTTCCAGCAATTCTATGATCGCACCGCGGCGAAGCTGTTTGGCATTATCGTTCGTATCTTGGTCGAACGCGGCGATGCCGAGGATGTCTTGCAAGAGGTTTATGTGACGGTTTGGCGAAAGGCGGCAGAATTCGATGCCGCGCGCGCCAGCCCGGTCACCTGGGTGGCGACGATCGCGCGCAACCGCGCCATCGACCGGCTGCGCGCCCGGGGCAGCCGCCCGGCAGCGCCGATGGATGAGGCAATGGAGGTGCGCGACGACAGCCCCGGCGCCGATCATTTGCTCGAAGCAGCCGGCGAGGCGGCGCGGGTGCAGGCCGCGCTTGCGGCGCTTGAACCGCGCCATGCCGAGGCGATTCGCAGCTGCTATTTCGAAGGCCTGACCTATGAGGCGCTGGCGGTGCGCGAGGGCGTGCCGGTCGGCACGCTGAAAAGCTGGGTGCGGCGCGGGCTGCTGCGCATGCGGACGGAGCTGGCATGACCGGCCCCGATGATCTTGACGGCATGACGCCCGACGACGCGCTGGCGATGGACTTTGCGCTGGGCGTGCTGCCACGTGCCGAGCACCGCGCCGCGGAATTGCGCCTGCGGTCGGATCCGGCTTTCCGTGCTCTGGTCGAATCCTGGCAGCTGCAACTGTCGCCGCTCGACGACGAAACCCCGGCGATCGCGCCGCCCGCCGCCGTCTGGCAGCAGATCGCCGCCGAAATCGCGCCGGTGCGGCCGGTCGTCGCTGCGCCGGCGAGGCCCAGCCTGTGGAACAGCCTCGCCTTGTGGCGCGGCCTCGCCTTTGCCGGCACGGCCGCCGCCGCGATCACCATCGCCCAGGTCGGCAGCCCGCCGCCGCCACCCGGCGCGCCGCCGCAGTTGCTCGTCGCGGCGCTCGCCGATGCCGATGGCAAGCCGTTGCTGTCGGCCGCCTATGACCCGTTGCGCGGCGCCGTCGTGTTGACCCCGGCAACGCAGCGCGACGACGTCGGCAAATCGCCCGAGCTGTGGGTGATCGAAGGCGACAAGCCGCCGCGCTCGCTCGGCGTCATCGATATCCGCGGTCCCAACGCCCATGCGATCTCGTCGAAACGGCTGGCCGGGCTGGCGCCGGGTTCCGTGCTGGCAATCTCGATCGAACCGCTCGG
>JANOCM010000635.1:0-1546 GCA_031412175.1 Alphaproteobacteria bacterium | reverse complement strand
CCCGGCGAGGTCGATATCGGGTTTCGACGTCGCCAGCGACAGCCGCAGCATGCCCTTGGCGCCCGCTACCCCCAGCGCCGGCGCATCGAGCGGCGGGCCGCCCATCGCCGCCGTCTTGATGCGCAGCGGATACAGCGTCGTGTCCCAGCAGGTGCGATAGCGGCATGGCTCGCCATTGACAGATTCGGTCAGCAGCAACGCGCCGCGCGGGATCGTCACCGGCTTGTCGAGATCGGGCGTCGCATCGAGGCGGGCCACCATGAACGACGGCACCGGCTGGATCAGGTGCGGATACAGCGTCAGCAGCAGCGCATCGGACAGTTCGGGAAATTCGTCGTCGATCTTGTGGCGCAGCCGGGCATTCATGAACGCCACCGATTCGATCAGCCGGCCGATATGTGGATCCTCAACGGCCTCGCGCGTCAGCCGCAGCCGCGAAGCGATCTTGGGATAGGCATCGGCAAAGGCCCCGGCGCCGCCGCGCAGGAAATTCAGCTCGCGCTGGTAATATTCGATTAGGTCGTCGATCATCGGCTAGCCGCCCAGTTCGACCGCGATGGCGCGGTCGCTCGGCCGCAGCTTGGCGTCATAGGTGACGGTTTCCTCGACCTGGGCGATGTTGAGCACCGCGGTGATGCGAAAGCGCACGCCCGACGATGTCGGCGCACCATCGACATCGACTTCGACCTTGCTCAGCCGCGTTTCATGGGTGCGGATGCACGCCGCGATCATCCGCCGGATGCGCTCGCGCACCGCCCCTGTGCCGAAATCTTCGGTGCTGAGATCGGGCAGGCCGAAGCCGAGGATGGTATCGGCCATGCCCTCATGCTCCCCCAGCCACGCCGAAAACGGCCGCTTGCTGTTGAGCAGCCCTTCGAGATCGCGGCGCAGGCCGAGCTTGTAGCGGACAAAGACGCGTTCCGGGCTCTCGAACGGCTCCTGCGCCAGGTCGGGATTGTCGTCGAGCAGCCGGTCGAACAGGGTGAGGGGGATTTCAGCCATGTCAGCCGCCGGTCTCGCGGCCGATGACCGTCGTCAACCGGAATTCCGATGCGATCTGGTCGAGTTGGTAGTGCGGCCGGATGGCGATTTCGCAGCCATAGGTGCCGGGCTTGCCGGGCACTTCGCTGACGAGAACCTGCGCCTGGCGCAGCGGATATTTGAGCCGGGTTTCGGGTGAGGCATCGTCGCTGCCGGTGACATAGCCCGACAGCCAGGTCTGCAGCAGCTTCTGGCACTGGTTGGCATCGGTGTACTTGCCCACCCAGTCGCGCGCCATCACCTTGACGTAATGGGCAAAACGGCAAACGCACATGATGTAGTTGAGCATCGCGCTCATCTTCGCATTCATCCGCGCCGCTTCGCTGTCGTAGTCGGGCGGGCGATGCAGGCTCGGCAGGTTCAGGAACGCGACCGCGCCAGTCAGATGCAACTGCCGGATCGCCATCAGGCCCGAGGCGTTGAGCGCCACCTCCTGTTCCTCCGATATGGCATTTTCGACAGCAAAGCGCGCCACGACGCGATCATGGTCGCTGGGCAGATACTG
>JANOCM010000634.1:0-1871 GCA_031412175.1 Alphaproteobacteria bacterium | reverse complement strand
CACCGCTGCGGCTGTTCCCCGACGTCTATCGCCGCGATGCTGCCCCGGCGGGGGCGCCGCCCGAGGATCCGCGCTGCGCCGCGTAGCTATTTGCCCCGCGTGCCACGCTGCTGAAATCCGACGAAATCATCATAGCGATCCGACAGCACCGCCAGCCGGGCATGGACCTTGGCGGCGCCGATCACCCTGACCACATCGTCGACCAGCAGGTTGAGCAGGCACGCCAGCGCGGTATTCATGTCCCAGAAATGCCCCAGCGCCACCTCGGCGGCGAGGATATGCGGGGTGAGGTCGCGCGCCCACGGACAATAAGGGTCGGTGACGACGACGAGCGGCACGCCGCGCGCCACCGCGCTTTCGGCCAGCAGCCGGAAATGCCGCGAATAGCGCCGCAGGTCGACGAGCACCAGCACGTCGCCGGGCCCCGCCTCGAGCAATTCGGCATAGAGCCCGGTGCCGGCATCGAGGCTGCGTACCCCCGGCCGCACATAGCCGAGGTGATGGGCAAAACCCGCCGCGAGGCCGCGCTCGGTCTGGAACCCCGCCACCTGCACCTGGCCGGCCTTGACCAGCAAGGCGACCACCGCCGCCCATTCGGGGGTTTCGGCAAGGCGATAGACATCGGCAATCGCGGCGGTTTCGGATCGCAGCCTTGTATCGGGGCCACCGCCGGTCGCCGGCGGCAACAGCCATGGCGCATCGCCGATCTCGCCGCGCAGATCGTCCTTCAGCGCCGCCAGCCGCGCATAGCCCAGCGATTTCAGGAACCGCCCGACCGTCATCGCCGATACACCGACCCGCTGGCCGATGCTCGCCGCGGTTTCGAACGGAATCGACGCCATGTTGTCGAGCAGCCAGCCGGCGATCATCCGTTCCGAGACGGTGAAACCGTCGTAGCGTTCACGCAGGCGTTGGGCGACCTTGCTGGACATGATAGCGCGCTAACATGCACGCCGGCCGCTAACACGCCAAGCCTGCGCGCGGGCTTTATTTCACGGCTCGCTGCTCGTTTGCGTGTGGCTGCGCAGCGCCTCGCTGTCGAACCACACCGGTTTCCACTTCTCCGCGGCGAACAGCGGCGCCTGGTCGGCATAGTGCTTCGAGGTCTGGCGGATCGTCGCGGCGCCGAACTGGTGGACGCTGCGCGACGATACCGCGCCATCGGGGGCCCATTCGATCAGCATGATGAAGCCATCGCCGTTGTTGGCGACGCGGTGGCCGTCGTCGCCGGTCTTGCCGATGATGGCGCGCAGCGTTTCGGGCCCGCCGCACACCGGCAGATCGACCTTGCCGTGGCGCAGCCGCTGGAAATCGCCGAGCGGCACGTCGAGGCGGCCATAGTTTTTCTGCAGCAGGTCGACCGCCTCGCGCAGCGCCGCTGCCGTGTCGGGCCGCGGCTTGTTCATATAGGCGTAGCGCGCCGCTTGCGCGAAAGCCGTGGTCACCAGCGTGTCGGCCGGCCCCTGGCAATCGAGCGTCCAGTCCCATTGGCCGATAAGCTTTTGCGCCGCCGCAAGGTCGAGCGCCTTTGCCGTGTCGAGCGCCATGACCGATGTGTACCAGTCCCCCGCCCAGCCGGCCTTGTCATAGCCCTTGTCGAACTTGATCGTCAGCAGGTCGTCGCGCGAAATCGGCTTGTCACCCAGCCCGGCGAACAGCGCCTGATAGCGCAGCGCGCGGTTGGTGACGAAGGTCTCGATGCCCATTTCGGGGGCGAAATCCTCCCGCTTTTGCTCGTTCGCCGGGGCTGTCGACAGGAACGGCGTGTTGTTGCTGTTGCCGACCCAGCCCGCCGCCGGATCGACGACCATCGGGTCGGCGCGCCACGGCAGGTATTTCGTCCACAAGGTTTTCGACGTGTCGCCGGGCAA
>JANOCM010000633.1:0-6265 GCA_031412175.1 Alphaproteobacteria bacterium | reverse complement strand
CGCACGGTCAGATTGCCGTGGGCGATGGCGGCGGGGAGGATGCGGACCTCGCCGCCGATGACGACGGTGCCGGTGCGGGCGTTGACGATCACCCGCGCCGGCGGCGGCGCGAGCGCGACCTCGAGGCTTTCGATGCGGGCGGCGAGCGCGATACGCGCGGCGGTGTCGACGGGGGCGCGGATGCTGATCGTCGCCGCGTCGATGGCGCTGGCCGGGGTGCCGCTGGCCGATATGGCGTCGGCGATGGCGCGCGCGGCGCTGAAATCCTGGGTATCGAGATCGAGCGTCAGGGCCTCGCTGCCGGCAAAGGGCGACGGCACGGCGCGTTCGACGCTGGCGCCACCCGGCACGCGCCCCGACGACGGCGTGCCGACGACGATCTTGGAGCCGTCGCGGCCTTCGGCGCCGAAGCCGCCGACGGCGAGATTGCCCTGCGCCAGCGCATAGACTTCGCCATCGGCGCCCTGCATCGGCGCCATCAGCAGCGTGCCGCCGCGCAGCGATTTCGCCTTGCCGAGCGCCGACACGGTGACATCGAGGCGCTGGCCGGGCTTGGCAAAGGGCGGCAGCTCGGCGGTGATCATCACTGCGGCGGCGTTCTTCAGCCCCGGATTGACGCCCGGCGGCAACATGACGCCCAGCCGCGCCGCAGCCGATTTCAGCGACTGGACGGTATATTCGAGATTGTCGTCGCCGGTGCCCGACAGGCCGACGACGATGCCATAGCCGGTCAGCGCGTTGGCGCGGACGCCGGCGAAATGGGCGATGTCCTTGATGCGCTCGGCGTGCGCCGGCATCGCCAGGATCAGCGCCATCACGCCGATCAGGAAGATGTCGATGTGCCTCATAGCGGTGACACCTTGGCAAAGAACCGCGCCAACCAGCCCTGGCGGCTCTGGTCGGCAATCTGTCCGGTGCCCGAATAGCGGATGCGGGCATCGGCGACGCGGGTCGAAGCGACGCTGTTGTCGGGGCCGAGGTCGTCCATGCGGACAAGGCCGGTCAGTTGCACCTGCTCCTCGCCGCGGTTGAGCGTCAGGCGTTTCTCACCGGCAATTGCGAGCACCCCGCCGGGTAGCACGCGCGCGACGGTGACAGTGATGTCGCCAGACAGCTGGTTGTCCTGCGCCGCGGTGCCGGAGCCCTTGAAGCTTTGCGTCGAGCCGCCGGATGTGAGGCCCGAGGGCACATAGCTGAACGGCACGGCGTCGGGCAGGCTCAGTTTCGTGTTGCCGTCGCGGCTCGAATCCGCTGTCGCCGACTTGCGCGCCTGGGTGCGTTCGACGAGGCGGATAGTGAGCAGATCGCCGACCCGGCGGGCGCGGCGGTCGCTGGCGAGGCCGGCAAAGGTCGCGGCATTGTACAGGCTGCCGGTCTGCGGCGTCGGCGGCGGGGCCGGCGGCAGCGGCATGGTCGCGGCAACCCCCGGGGCGCGGCCAAAGCCTTCGTCGGCGCACGAGGTCAGCGCCAGCATGACCAGGCCGATGGCGACGATCAGCGCCGGTCCCTCGATCGCGAACACCCGCCGTGGCCGCTGCAGCGCGCTGCGCCGCAGGTTGCGGACGTCGAACGGGTCGCTGCGGCTGCGGCGGCGGCGCTTTGGCAGGGCGACCTCAGACATTCTGGGTCACATATTTGGCCATCTCGTCGGCGGCGTTGATGACCTTGGCGTTGACCTCGTACGCCCGCTGCGTCTCGATCATGTCGACGAGTTCCTGCACGGTCGAGACGTTGGAGCCTTCCAATGACCCTTGGCGCAGGCTGCCGGCGCCATCGACGCCGGCGGTGCCGGTCTGCGGCGTGCCGCTGGCGGCGGTTTCGGCGTAGAGATTGTCGCCCTTGGGCTCGAGACCCGCCGGGTTGAGGAAGCGCGTCACCTGCAACTGGCCGGCCTCGACCGGCGTCGTCTGGCCCTGGATGGTGGCCGAAACCGTGCCATCGGGCGCGATGGTGATCGCCTGCGCGCCATCGGGGATGGTGACGCCCTGCGCCAGTCGCAGCCCGGCGGAGGTGACCATTTCGCCGTTCGCCGACAGTTTGAACGAACCGTCGCGGGTATAGGCGGCGGTGCCATCGGGCAAAGTCACCGCGAAAAAGCCGGCGCCTTCGATGGCGATATCGAGCGCGCTGTCGGTCTGCTGCAACGGCCCCTGGGTGTGGATGCGTTCGGTGCCGTTGACGCGGACGCCGGTGCCGGTGCCAAGGCCGGTGGCGTACTGGGTGTCGGCGCCCGATGGTGCGCCGGCCTGGCGCGGATCCTGGTACATCAGGGTCACGAAGGCGGCGCGATCTCGCTTGAATCCCGTCGTGTTGACGTTGGCGAGGTTGTTCGAAATCGTCCGCATGCGCTGGTCGAGCGCATCGAGGCCGGATCGGGCGATCTGCAGGGCGGAGGTCATCGGGGCGTCTCCTTATTGGCCGTCGAGGCTCATCAGCCGCGCGGTGCGCTCGTCGATATCCTTGGCGAGGCCGAGCAGCCGGGCGTTGACTTCAAAGCCGCGCGATTGTTCGACGAGTTCGGCGAGCGCGCCGGCGGCAGCAACGTTAGAATTTTCGAGCGCGCCGGTGGTCAGCGTCGCGGTGCGGTCGACGGGTAGCGGCGTTTTCGTGGTGAACTGGCCGTCGCTGCCCTTGTCGAGGTCGCGCAGCCCGGCACCGGCGACGAGTTTCAGCTTGCCGAGCGACGTGACAGCGTCGCCGATCCGCACCGACAGCCCGCCATCGGGGGCGATGTCGAGGCTGGCGCCGGCCGGCACGGTGACCGGCGTGCCATTGGCGTTGAGCACGGCCTTGCCGTCGCCGGTCTGCAGCACGCCGCCGACGCTGATCTGCAAGTCGCCGCGGCGGGTATAGGCTTCGGTCGGCACACCGGCGATGACGGGACCCTGCAGCGCCAGCCAGGCGTCGCCGGCGAGCGCGATGTCGAGCGGGCGGCCGGTGACATCGATGCGGCCGGGATCGGCGGGGGTGGTGACGCTGGGGGCGCCGGCCTGGGCGCGGCTGGTGGCGCTGTCGCTGCGCAGATAGCGGCCTTCGGCGGCGATGAGTTCGCGGCGGAATCCCGGCGTGGAAGCGTTGGCGAGGTTGTTCGCCGTCACCGCTTGCGCGCGGGACCGCGCATCCAGCCCGGTCAGCACCGTATAGATCAGCTTGTCCATTACTGGCGCAGGTTGATGATGGTCTGCAGCAGCGTCGTGTCGGTTTCCATCGCCTTGGCATTGGCCTGGAAATTGCGCTGCGCCGCGATGAGGCTGACGAGTTCGATGGTCAGATCGACGTTGGAGCGTTCGAGGCTGCCCGACAATATGCTGCCGATGCCGTTGCGCCCGGCCTCCCCCGTCAGCGCGATGCCGCTGTCGGGGGTGACGACATAGCTGGCGTCGCCGACCTGTTTCAACCCCTGCGGGTTGGAGAACAGCGCCACCGCGACCTTGCCCAGCGTCTGGATTTCGCCGTTCGTGAAGCTGGCGCGCAGGGTTCCGCCGCTGTCGACGGTGATGCTTTCGAGCTGGCCGGTGGGAAAGCCATCCTGGTCGATGGTGGCGCGGCTGAAACCGCCCGATTGCTGGGTGGTGGTGATGCCGTGATCGACGGCGACCGCCATCTGCTGGCCGCCGCTGCCGGGGTTGAAGGCATCGAAGGCGATGGGCCCGACGGGGCTGGTCAACGCCCCGGCGGTATCGAACACCATCGGGATGCCGGGGGCGCCGGCGACTGTCAGCTCGGTGCCGTTGACGAGGACATGCGCGACCCATTTGTGAGTCGGATCGAGCACAGACGGCACCGCGGTCTTCACATAATAGATGTTCGCCGCCAGCGGGTTGCCGAGCGAATCATAGATGGTGGTCGAGGTCGAGTTGTTGAACGTTGCCGGGTCTTCGGCGTTGAAGACATAGGGGTTGAGCGCGGTGTAGATCGGTTTGTTGGCGATAATCTGGGCGTCGGCGGGCAGGTTGACCGCCAGCCGGATGTTGCTCGTCGCCTGCGGCACCCCCGATGTGAGCGGCAATCGCGCCGAAACGGTGGAGGCCAGGTCGGTGGTCAGGATGCTGCCGTCGGTGGTCGTCGGGAACAGCTGCAGCCGGCGGCCGCTGCCATCGACGACATAGCGTTCCTGGTTGACCGCAAAGCCGCCGTTGCGGGTGAAGCTGACCTCGTTGCTGCCGGCGCCGCCCTTGACGGTGAAAAAGCCCTGACCGGAAATCGCGAGATCGAGCGAGGAATCGGTGCTTTCGATCGGCCCCTGGCTGAACTGCTGGGCGACGGCGCGGACTGCGGTGCCCGATCCGATGGCGCGCGACGGCGTCTGCAGCGGCGAATTGGAGATGATGTCGCCAAAACTGACGCGGCTGCGCTTGAAACCATTGGTGCCGACGTTGGCGATGTTGTTGGCCAGCGTCGAAAGCTCGGTCTGGGCGCCCGAAAGCCCGGTGATCGAGGTGTAAAAGGCCATGGCGCTATTCCTTTGCGACAGGGGTTGAGGCGGCGATCAGCTGGTCGAGCTTGGCAGCGATGGCGTTGAGCGTCGTGTTGCTCTGCGCGATGCCGCTGACCGTCGAGAATTGCGCCATCTGGGCGACATATTCGCTGTTATCGACCGGCTTGGTCGGATCCTGGTTCTTCAGCTGCGCGCTCATCAGCGCGAGGAAATCGGACTGGTCGAGCGTCGTCTTGTGCGCCTTTACCGCCGCCGGCTGGGCGGTGGGGAGGCTCGACGGAATGCCGGCGATCGCCATCGTCAGCGGCCCAGCTTCAGCGTGTCGAGCATCAGCGCCTTGGCGGTGCCGAGCACTTCGACGTTGTTGGCATATTGGCGGGCGGTTTCGACCATTTCGACAAGCTCCTGGTTGGGATCGACGGCGGCGGCCCAGACATTGCCATCGGCATCGGCGAGCGGGTGGTTGGGATCGTGGCGGCGTTCGGGGATGCCGGTGCGTTCGATCGACGCGACATCGACGGTGGCGGATTTGCCGGCGTAGACGGTGGCGAACACCGGTTTCAGCGCGCGATAGGCGCCGGCCTCGCTGCCGGCGATGGCGCCGGCGTTGGCGAGGTTCGACGCGATGCTGTTGAGCCGCACCAGCTGCGCCGCCATCGCGCGTCCGGCGATATCGAAGCTGTTAAGGTGTCCAGACAGGGGATTGGTCATTCGCCGCCCTTCAGCGCGGCCATGATCGTCTGGATGCGGCCGGTGAGGAAGCTGAGCGAGGCGCGATATTCGACGGCGTTTTCGGCAAAGGCGGTCTGTTCGGTGGCGAGCTCGACGGTGTTGCCATCGAGCGTTGCCTGGACGGGAACGCGATACTGGATCGCGTTGGTCGCGCCCGCTAGCGCCGCGCGGAAATCGAGGTCGCGCGCCTTGTAGCCGGGGGTGGCGGCGTTGGCGATGTTCGACGCGATGAGATCGAGCCGTTGCGCCCGCAGCCGCAGCGCCTGCGCCGGCTGGCCGAGTTGGCGATCGAGGAAATCGGGACCGTTCATGCCGGGTGCCAAGCAAGCGCCGTGCCAACTGCGGTGCGCAGGGGGCGGCGGTGGCCGGGGGCGGCAAAAGCGGCAAGGGTTTGCCGGGGGGCGGCGAGGTTTCGCCATCGCCCGCCGGCAGCGCACGCTTGCCACGGGGGCAGCGGCGCTTGGCGCGGAAATTGCTCGGGCAGGGGGGTGTTCACTGAAAGGACCGATGATGTTGATGTTGCTGCTTGCCGCGCCGCTGCTGATGGCGCCCGCCGACTTGCGGGTGCGCGTCGAGGGCTTTGCCGGGCGGCCGGCGGTCGTCGATGCGCGGCTGCTGTTGCCCGACTGCCCGGCGCCGCTGCTCGATTGGGCGAATGGCCAGACGGTGCGGGTGCGCTGTGTCGCGCCGGCGTGGCAGATCTTCGTGCCGGTGCCGGGCGCCGGCGCCATAGCGGCAGCACCGGCGCCGGTGCTGCCGGTGATCCGGCGCGGTGACCGCGTGGTGGTGGAGGCGGGCGGTGCCGGCTTCAGCGTCGGGCTGGAGACCATCGCCGACGCCGACAGCCGCGATGGCCGGGTTGCCTTGCGCGCGCCCGGCAGCAACCGGCGGCTGACGGGCATCGTCGGTGGCGACGGACGCGTGCGAATAAATGGTTTAAATGCCATGGTGAGCGGCCGTTAACCGCAAGTGTGGCAACCCTGCGGCCGTAGCTGGGGGCATGAGCCAGAAGGAGGACGCAGTGATCGAAGGCATTGGCAGGGGCCAGCCGCCCCGCGCGGTGTCGGCCGGCAACGAGGCACCGCGCAGCGGCGG
>JANOCM010000632.1:0-1953 GCA_031412175.1 Alphaproteobacteria bacterium | reverse complement strand
GCCAGCGTCGCATAGACATTTTCGATGACGCCCGGGACATCGCCCGGCGCAACCGTATTGTTGGCAAAATGCGACGACACGATATCGGCAGTCAGTGCCAGCAACTCGTTATGCACCTGTGAACTTTCCGTCATTGTTTTTTTCCTTGACCCGGTTGCGGAAACCTCCTCCGCAACTAGGGCAATGCCGGGTGTTTATGACAAATGCAAGTGGCGCAAATACTCAGGCCAAATTGTCAAGTTGGCGCCGCATGGTAATCGCCGCATAGCGGTCGCCCGCCGAACCGGCATAGTAGTCGGGCCGGCGGCCGACATCGACAAAGCCAAGCCGGCGATAGAGCGCGCGCGCCGCCAGATTGTTTTCGCGGACTTCGAGGAACAACTCTGACGCGCCCCGCCGATAGGCATCGATACAGACCGTTTCCAATAGCCGGTGGCCGACGCGCTGGCCGCGCTGCCCTGGACTAACCGCAATCAGCAGCAGTTCGACTTCGGGGCCGGCGACACGGCAAAGCGTGAAGCCGGCGACCCCGGACTGGCCATCGATCGCCTGGCGCGCGAAACTGCCCGGCTGCCCCAACGTGCCGGCCAGCTGCAGTGTCGACCAGGCCTCGCCATAGATCGGATCGAAACTGGCGCGCATAACCGTCATCAGCGCGTCGAGATGGCGTTCATCGGCCAAGACGATCGCGGGTCCGGCGACGGTGCTCATCCCAACGGGCTCATGCGGGCATTCCCATGGCGGGCTGTTTATGCCGACATCGTCACAGCGGCAACACGGCGTCGGGCGGCCGCACATAAAGCGCCTGCGGCGGGCCGTCGCGGGCGGCGAGCGGCAGGTGCAGGGCAAAGGCCATGTCGGGCTGGCCGTGGTGGATGGCGCCCGGCGCCGCCATGGCGCCGGCACTGGGCGTGTCATGCGGCACGTCGGCGGGGGCGATCGTCGCGATGCCGCCCATTTCGAAACCGGATGTCACCGTCTGGCGCAGCACCTGGCCGCGGCCGGCGTCGAGCAGCACGGTGACGACGGCGAGCCCCGGCCGCAGCGCAAATGCCTGCGCCGCGACCAGCGCCGCCCCGGTGCAGCCGGTGACCGGCATGCCCCAGGCGAGGCCGAGCGCCCGCGCCGCTGCGATGCCGATGCGGATGCCGGTGAAGCTGCCAGGGCCGACATCGACAATGATGGCATCGGCACGGCCATCGCCCATCAGCGCGGCGATGCCGGGCAGCAACGCCTCGGCGTGGCCGCGGCCGATGATATCATGGCGGTGGCCGACCAGCGTGCCTGCATCGAACAGCGCCAGCGACAGCGCCGGCGAGGCGGTGGAAAGCGCCAGTACCTTCACAGGATCGTGGCAGCGTCCTCGAACGCCAGCCGCGGCGAGCGGGGGAAGATGCCGACGCCATTGCCCTTGCCGAGCGAGCAGATGAAATTGGTCTCGACATCGGTGCCGGCCCAGAATTGCGCATCGACCGCCGCCTTGTCGAACCCCGACATCGGGCCGGTGTCCCAACCCGATGCTCGGGCGGCGAGGATCAGATAAGCGCCTTGCAGTGACGAATTGCGGAACGCCGTTTCGCGCGCCAGCGTGGCATTGCCGGCGAACCAACTGCGCGCATCGGCGTGGGGAAACAGCTGCGGCAGGCGATCGTAGAATTTGGTGTCGAAACCGATGATGGCGGTGACCGGCGCGGCGAGCACCTTGGGCTTGTTGGCTTCGCTGACACAATTGGCAAGTTTTGTCTTTGCGTCAGCGGAGGATGCAAAGATGAAACGCGCCGGCGAGGCGTTCGCCGAGGTCGGGCCCATTTTCACGAGATCGTAGAGCGCCCGCAAATCGGCCTCGCTGACCGGAGCATCGGTCCAGCCATAATGCGTGCGGGCTTCGCGAAACAGCAGGTCGAGCGCGGCGGCGTCGAGCGTAGTAGCGGACATGATGTTCCTTCAGATCGC
>JANOCM010000631.1:0-4530 GCA_031412175.1 Alphaproteobacteria bacterium | reverse complement strand
CTTGCCGCAATTGACGATGGCGCGATAGCGGGTCGGGCGGCGGGCATCGGTGCGGCCGCCGGTGGAGCCGGAGAGCGTGCGTTCGTCGATGAGGTCCGACACGATACCTTCGCCGAGCGGCATGATGCTGACGGCGAGGGTCGCTTCGGCAAGGCCATAGCTCGGCAGGAAAGCGCTGGCCTTGAAGCCGGCAGCGGCAAAGACATCGACGAATGCCTGCATGACTTCGGGGCGGATCATGTCGGCGCCATTGCCGGCGACGCGCCAGCGCGACAGGTCGAAGCGTTCGGTGACGTTGATCGACGGCGAGATGCGGCGCGCGCAGATGTCGTAGCCGAAGGTCGGCGAATAGCTTAGCGTGTTGTCGGGGTTGCGGCTGATCAGCGTCAGCCAGCTCAGCGGCCGGCGGGCAAAGTCTTCGGTGGCGAGGTAATCGACCGAAATCTGGTTGGCGAGCGGCGCCAGCATGCAGCCGACGAGGCCCATGTCGTGATACCAGGGCAGCCACGACACGACGCGGTCGCCGTTGCCGGCCTCCATGCAATGGGCATGGCCGGCAAGATTGGCGAGCAGCGCCTCGTGCGTCACGGCGACGCCGTGCGGGAAACGCGTGCTTCCGCTCGAATACTGCAGATAGGCGATGTCGGTACGCTTGGCCTCGGGCAGATCCACCACGGCGGCCGGAGTGGCGAAATAGGCGTTCCAGTCGTGCGCGGCGCAAAGCCCGTCGGCCGACTGCTGCACCATCGCGAACAGGCCTTCCGGCGACAGCACCAGTTTCGGCTCGCAGCTGCGCAGCTGGGTGGCGATCTGTTCGACATAGGCTTCGCGGCCGCCAAAGCTGGTTGGCAGCGGCAGCGGCACCGGATAGGCGCCGGCATAGATGGCGGCAAAGAAGGCGGCGGCGAAATCGGCGCCGGTTTCGGCGATCAGCGCAACGCGATCACCGGGGCGCACGCCATCGGCCACCAGCCGCATGGCGCGGGCGCGGGCATCGACGGCGAGTTCGCGATAGGGATAGGCGCGCACCAGATCGGCGCGGGCATCGTGGAAGTTCATGCCCTTTTCGCCCAGCGCGGCGTAATCGAGCGCAGCGCCCAGCGTTTCGAAGGCGGCGCGGCGATAGGCCAGGCCGTCGAAGGTTGGGGTCGGCTGCAAATCCAGGCTCTTGTCCAAGCCCTGTCTCCCTGTGTCCCCGTCGCTGCCGTTGTCCGACATGCGGCGGGCTGCGAATTCCCGGTGCGTAAGCGCAACTATGATTCAGCCATGCCCCATGGGGGAGTTCAAATTCCGGCCCGATCATGGCACAAACAAGGCATGATGAAAGATAACCCCGATAATGACGGGGAAAACGAGGGGCGTAGTCGGCGTCGCAAGACGCGGCCGCCGCGTGAATACAAGCCGCGTGAACCCAGGCCCATCGATGCGGCGCAGCTGCAGGAACTGGCGATCGGCTATGCTGCGCGCTATGCGACAACAGCGGCCAAGCTGCGACGCTATCTGCAGTGCAAGCTGGGCGAGCGGGTATGGACGCCGGAAGCCGAACCGGACATCGATGGCCTCGTTGCTCGCATAACGACGCTTGGCTATGTCGACGATCGCGCCTGGGCGGCCTCGAAACAGCGCGATCTGACGGCGCGCGGCTTTGGCATGGGCCGGGTGCGCGGCGCGCTGGCCGCCGCCGGCGTGTCGCGCGAGGATGCCGGCGCAGTGCTGGCGCCGGATGATGGCGCGCCGAGCAATCCCTATGCCACGGCGATCGAATTTGCCCGTCGCCGCCGCTTCGGTCCGTTCGCACGAGAAGGATCGTCCGTCGATCCGGCGCGGCGCCAGCGCGAGATGGCGTCGATGGCGCGCGCCGGGCACGGCTTTGATGTGGCGCGACGCGTACTGGCGGCGCGCGACGAAGCGGCGGCGGAGGCGCTGCTCGACGAGTGAAGCGCGCCATGGACACGTCACGATTTTGTGCAATTCTGCCACGGCGGGGAATCACATGGTCAGGAGCGTACCATGCCATTTGTGACTACCAACGACGGCGTCGAAATCTTCTACAAGGACTGGGGCAGCGGCCAGCCGATCGTTTTTCACCACGGCTGGCCGTTGAGCAGCGACGACTGGGACACCCAGCTGCTGTTCTTCCACGCCCATGGCTGCCGCGTCATCGCCCATGATCGCCGCGGCCATGGCCGATCGAGCCAGACCGGCGATGGGCATGACATGGACCATTATGCCGATGATGTGGCGGCGTTGGTCGAACATCTCGACCTGCACGACGCCATTCACATCGGCCATTCGACCGGCGGCGGCGAAGTAACCCGCTATCTCGGCCGCCACGGCACCGCCCGCGCTGCCAAGGCGGTGTTGATCGGCGCGGTGCCGCCGATCATGGTGCAGTCCGACAGCAATCCCGGCGGCACGCCGATCGCGGTGTTCGACGGGTTTCGCGCCCAGCTGGCGGCCAATCGCGCCGCGCTGTACCGCGACGTGCCGATCCCGTTTTACGGATGGAACCGCGACGGCGCGACGATCGACGAGGGCATCCGCGGCAACTGGTGGCGGCAGGGCATGATCGGATCGGCGCTGGCGCACTACCACGGCATCAAGGCGTTTTCGGAAACCGATTTCACCGAAGATATGAAGGCGATCGACATCCCGGTGCTGCTGATGCACGGCGAGGACGATCAGATTGTACCGATCGACGATAGCGCACGGATCGGCATCACGCTGCTGCGCCACGGCACGCTGAAAACCTATCCGGGCTTTCCGCACGGCATGGCGACGACGCAGGCCAACATCATCAACGCCGATCTGCTGGCGTTCATCGCAAGCTGACACAAAAAACCGGGCGGCAGATCGACTGCCGCCCGGTTGATTGTCGGCCGGCTATGCGTCGACCGTCGGCGGCGGCAGCGCCTTGATCTTCTTCGCGCGCGGCGGCTTCTTCGGCGCCGGTACGATTTCGAACGCCAGGTCGTTGTCCTTCAGATGGACGCGGACCTCGCCGCCATGCACCAGCTTGCCGAACAGCAGTTCCTCGGCGAGCGGCTGCTTGATCTTTTCCTGGATCAACCGGCCCATCGGGCGCGCGCCGTACAGCTTGTCGTAACCGCGCTCGGTCAGCCACGCCTTGGCCTCATCGGTCAGCCCGATATGGACCTCGCGTTCCTGCAGCTGTAGCTCGAGCTCGAGTACGAACTTGTCGATGACGCGGGCGACGACTTCGGGCGGCAGATAATCGAACGCCACTACCGCATCGAGGCGGTTGCGGAATTCGGGCGTGAACATCCGCTTGATGGCCTCTTCATCCTCGCCGACACGCTGGGTCGACCCGAAGCCGACGCCTTCACGCGCCATGTCGGCGGCGCCGGCATTGGTCGTCATGATGAGGATGGTATTGCGGAAATCGACCGTCTTGCCGTGGTGATCGGTCAGTTTGCCGTTGTCCATGACCTGCAACAGGATGTTGAACAGGTCGGGATGCGCCTTTTCGATTTCATCGAGCAGCAGCACCGAATGCGGCTGCTGGTCGACGGCATCGGTCAGCAGCCCGCCCTGGTCGAAGCCGACATAGCCCGGGGGCGCGCCGATCAGCCGCGAGACCGAGTGGCGTTCCATATACTCCGACATGTCGAAGCGCGTCAGCGGGATGCCGAGGATCGCGGCGAGCTGCTTGGCGACTTCGGTCTTGCCGACGCCCGTTGGCCCGCTGAACAGGTACGACCCGATCGGCTTGTTGGGCTCGCGCAGGCCGGCGCGGCTCAGCTTGATGGCGCTCGCCACTCGCTCGATCGCCTTGTCCTGGCCGAAGACGACGCGCTTCAGATCGGATTCGAGCGTGCCCAGCGCCTTCTTGTCGTCGGTCGAAACCGATTTCGGCGGGATGCGCGCCATGGTGGCGATCACCTGCTCGACTTCCTTGACGCCGATGACCTTCTTGCGCTTGGCGAGCGGCAGCAGCATCTGCGAGGCACCGGTCTCGTCGATGACGTCAATCGCCTTGTCGGGCAATTTGCGGTCGTTGATGTAGCGCGCCGACAGCTCGACCGCGGCCTTGATGGCTTCGGGCGTGTACTTCAGCTTGTGATGCTCCTCGTACGACGGCCGCAGCCCCATCAGGATCTTGATGCTGTCCTCAATCGACGGTTCGTTGACGTCGATCTTCTGGAACCGGCGCAGCAGCGCGCGATCCTTCTCGAAATGGTTGCGGAACTCCTTGTACGTCGTCGACCCGATGCAGCGGATGGCGCCCGATGACAGCGCCGGCTTGAGCAGGTTCGATGCGTCCATCGCGCCGCCCGAGGTGGCGCCGGCGCCGATCACCGTGTGGATCTCGTCGATGAACAGCACCGCGTGCGGCAGCTTTTCCAGCTCGTTGACGACGTTCTTCAACCGTTCCTCGAAATCGCCGCGATAGCGGGTGCCGGCGAGCAGCGCGCCCATGTCGAGGCTGTAGATGACAGCGGGCAACAGCACATCGGGGACATTACCCTCGATGATCTTGCGCGCCAGGCCTTCGGCAATCGCGGTCTT
>JANOCM010000630.1:0-8380 GCA_031412175.1 Alphaproteobacteria bacterium | reverse complement strand
ACGCCGACCGCCGACCGCGCCGCGCCCTGCTGGTGGACCTGGCGATCGACGAGCGTCGCGACCGAGCGCGTCTGGAAGGCAACGGTCAGCCATTCCGGCGCATCGCCGACCGGCGCGACCAGCACATCGGCGCGCAGCGTGCGGCCCCCGCTGAAATGCAGCGGCACGTCATAGGCGGCGCAACCACCACCATCGTTGCGCGCGCGCCAGACGAGGCCTTCCACGGCGCTGTCGGCGCCGAATGCGGCCGCCCAACCGCGTTCACGCAGCGCCTGCTGGCTGGTGTTGAGGAAATTCTCGGCCGCCAAATTGGCCTGTGTCGGCGTGCCGTCGGGACTAACGAGAATCGCCGGCACCGCCAGCCCGGCGAGCAGTTCGGCGGCGCCGGCCATCAAGCCGCGAGCGCCGAAGCGCCGGCCTCGTGCTCCATAAGGCTTTCGTAAAAGCGATCGACCATGGCCAAAACGGCAACGGGGTCTGTCAGTTTGTTGACTTCGTTGCGGAAAAACCCGGAATCGTGCAGCCCCTTGGTATACCAGCCGAGATGCTTTCGCGCCATGTTGACGCCGATAACCTCCCCGTAAAGATCGAGCATCATCGCATAATGTTCACGCACCACGGCGCGCTGCGCGGCCAGTGACGGATCGTCAGGCACCGCATGGCCGGTCAACGACGCCATAACCTGGGCGATCAACCACGGCTTGCCATAGGCTCCGCGCCCGATCATCACGCCATCGGCGCCTGACTGGTCAAGCGCCGCCTCGGCATCGGCGACCGAACAGATATCACCATTCACGATCACAGGGACTTTGACCGCTTCCTTGACATTGCGGATAAAGGCCCAGTCGGCCGTTCCCGAATAGAGCTGGCAGCGCGTGCGGCCATGCACGGTGATCAGCTGGATGCCCAGGTCCTCGGCAACGCGTGCCAATTCGGGCGCGTTGAGACTGGCATGGTCCCAGCCCATGCGCATCTTCAGCGTCACCGGCACCTTCACCGCCTTGACCGTCGCCTCGATGATGCGGCGCGCCAGTTCGGGTTCACGCATCAGCGCTGACCCGGCGTGGCCGTTGACCACTTTTTTCACCGGGCAGCCCATGTTGATGTCGATGATCGCGGCGCCCATGCCTTCGTTGAGCTTGGCGGCTTCCGCCATCCGTCCCGGCTCGCAGCCGGCAAGCTGCATCGACACCGGCTCCTCGCTGGCATCCCACGCGGCCTTTTGCAGTGACTGGCGCGTTTCGCGGATCATCGCCTCGCTGGCGATCATCTCGGTCACCGTCAGCCCGGCGCCGAAGCGCTTGACGAGCGTGCGGAACGGCCGGTCGGTGACGCCGGTCATCGGTGCCAGTATGACCGGCATGTCGAGCGTCAGCGGCCCGATCGGGATGGGTTTGATGCGCGCCAAGGGGAACTGCCTAAAAAACAGGCACGCGCCATATCGGCTTTCCCCCTGTTCGGCAAGCGAAGGCCGCGATAGAGGGCGCAGGTGACTACACATGCCATCATCGTTGCCGCCGGCAAGGGACACCGCGCCGGCGGCGATGTCCCCAAGCAGTTTCGTACCATCGGCGGGCAGGCGCTGCTGCGCCATGCTTGCCGGCGCCTGCTCGCCCATCCCGGCATCGACGCCGTGACCGTGGTCATCAATCCCGACGATCGCGCGCTTTACGACGCCGCTGTCGCCGGGCTCGACCTGCCAGAACCGGTCAGTGGCGGCGCCACGCGCCAGCAGTCGGTCCGCAACGGCCTGGAAGCACTGACCGGCGCTTCCGCCAGCCTAGTCCTCGTGCATGATGCGGCGCGTGCCTTCTTGCCCGACAGCGTCATCGATGCGCTGTTCGCGGCGCTAGCCGATCCCCACAACGATGGCGCTGTTCCCGCCCTGCCGGTCGTCGACAGCCTGCGCCGCGGTGGTAGCCATTTCGAGGCATCGGTCGATCGAGACGGGCTGTTCCGCGTCCAGACTCCCCAGGCCTTTCGCTACCCTGCCCTGCTTGCCGCCCATCGCGCTGCACCCGATGGCGCCACGGACGAACTTGCCATCGCTATGGCCGCAGGCTTGCGCGTTGCCGTGACACAAGGTGACGAACGCGCCTTCAAGGTGACGGAGCCGCAAGATTTTGCCAAAGCGGAGGCCATGTTGGCAATCCCCATGTCCTCCCGCGCCGCCAGCGGCTTCGATGTCCACCGTTTCGGCCCGGGCGACCATGTCTGGCTGTGCGGTGTGCAGATTCCGCACGGCCACGGCCTCGTCGGTCACAGCGACGCCGATGCCGGGCTCCACGCGCTCACCGATGCGCTGCTCGGCACCATCGCCGCCGGCGACATCGGCGACCATTTCCCGCCCAGCGATCCACAGTGGAAGGGCGCCTCATCCGATCGCTTCCTTGCCCATGCCGCTGGTCTTGTGCGTGCCGCCGGCGGCCTGATCGATCACGCCGATGTGACAATCATCTGTGAACGCCCAAAGATTGGCCCGCACCGCGACGCCATGCGGGCCCGCATTGCGGCGATCCTCGGGATCGAAACGAGCCGCGTAAGCGTAAAGGCGACGACCACCGAACTGCTGGGCTTCGCCGGGCGCAGCGAAGGCCTCGCCGCCCAGGCGATGGCCAGCGTCCGGCTGCCGGCGTAAAAGGATCGCCATGAATCCCGAACTGATCGCTGCTGCTAAGGACGTGCTCGATTCCAATCGCGCCATGGGCCGGACCGTCGCCACGGCCGAAAGCTGCACCGGCGGCATGGTGGCGGCAGCGTTGACCGAACTGCCCGGCGCCTCGGACGTCTTCGATCGGGGGTTCGTCACCTATTCCAATGAAGCCAAGATGGAGTCGCTGAGCGTTTCCAGCGACATCCTCGATACCTTCGGCGCCGTGTCGATCGCGGTCGCCTGGGCGATGGCGCAAGGGGCATTGAAGCACAGCAACGCCGATATCGCCGTCGCCATCACCGGCGTCGCCGGGCCGGGCGGCGGCACTGCCAAGAAACCCGTCGGCACGGTGGTTTTTGCCCGCGCCACCCGCGACGGCGACCCCGATGTCGTCGTCGCCGACATCCGCCAGTTCGGCGACCTCGGCCGCGGCGAAATCCGGCGGCAGGCGACACTCGTGGCGCTCAACCTGCTGCTGCCCGAGGCCTGAGACACAGGCCGCGCCGGCGTTTCAGGGTGAAATCTGCGCCGCGCGCGCGTTGGCGGTGACCAACGGTGGCGCCGCGGCGCCATAGATTTCCGCCGCGCGCGTTTCGAACGCCCCGACCATCCGCTTGAACGCTTCGCCGAAAAACATCCCCGCCAGGCGTTCGAACATCTTGTTGCGGAACTCGAAATCCACTGAAAAATCGATCTCGCAGCCGCCTGGCACGTTGCGGAAATGCCAGTCGTTCTTGAGATGCTTCAACGGTCCGTCGATATAGTCGACATGCAGGCGCATCGGCCGCTGCAGCGTCACCCTGCTCGTAAAGCGTTCGCGTACCATCCTGAAGCCGACGATCATGTCGGCAACGATCACCGCGCCGTCTTTGCTGCGAATGCGCATCCCCTGCACCCACGGCAGAAATTCCGGGTAGCGGCCAATATCCGCCACCAGATCGAACATTTGTTCCGCGGTCCAGGGCAGGCGCCGCGTTTCGGCATGGCGGGGCATCAGGCCGGCGCTTTTGCAGTGCTTTGGGCCGCCGCCTTGGCGCGGCGCTTGGCCTGCATCTCGGCAAAATCGGCACCCGCATGGTAGGATGACCGGGTCAGCGGCGATGCTGCGACCTGCAGAAAGCCCTTGGCTCGCGCCACCGACGCATAGGCGGCAAACGTCGCGGGCGGCACGAATTCGATGACCTTGGCATGACGCGGCGTCGGCTGCAGATATTGGCCGACGGTGAGAAAATCGACGCCGGCGGACCGCATGTCATCCCAAACCTGATGGAGTTCCTGCCCTGTCTCACCGAGGCCGACCATCACACCGGATTTGGTGAACACCTGGTCATTCAACGATTTGACCTGATCGAGCAGGCGCAGCGAGTGATAGTAGCGCGCGCCCGGCCGGATCGTCGGATACAGCCGCGGCACGGTTTCGAGGTTGTGATTGTAGACATCGGGGCCGGCAGCGACGATCGTCTCCACCGCCAGCTTGGCCTTGTTGCGGAAATCCGGCGTGAGGATCTCGATCGTTGTGTTGGGCGCGTGCTTGCGCAGTTCCTCGATCACCCGGACGAACTGGCGCGCGCCACCATCGGGCAGGTCGTCGCGATCGACCGACGTGATGACGATATGCTCCAGCCCGAGCGCGCCCGCCGCTTCGGCGACATGTGCGGGCTCCATCTGGTCGACGGGGCCGGTCATGCCGGTCTTGACGTTGCAGAAGGCGCAGTCGCGCGTGCACGTGTCGCCAAGGATCATCACCGTCGCGTGCTTCTGGCTCCAGCACTCGCCGATATTCGGGCAGGCGGCTTCCTCGCAGACGGTATTAAGGTTCAGCCGGCGCATCAGCGCGCGGGTTTCGGCGAACGCCGGTGAGGTCGGCGCGCGCACGCGCAACCAATCGGGCTTGCGGGCACGAAGCTGGACAGCGGGATTTTCACTCATGTGCCGCAGATAGCGACTCCTGCGCCAAACGGAAAGGCCGGGCGTTGCCGCCCGCGTCACCTTGCCAGCGCGCGCTGGCGTGCGTAACGCCGCGACCGGTGCAACAGCGGGGGCAGCAACGGCATGGCCGGTTTCGACGACATGATTGCCGGCTACCGCCGCTTTCGCAACGGCGCCTATGTCGAACAGCGCCAGCGCTATAACGCGCTGTCGACCGCCGGCCAGCGCCCGCGCACGATGATCATCGCGTGTTCGGACAGTCGGGTCGATCCGACGCGGGTGTTCGACACCGGTCCCGGCGAGGTGTTTGTCGTCCGCAATGTCGCCAATCTGGTGCCGCCCTATGAAACCGATCGCGGCTACCACAGCGCGTCAGCCGCGATCGAATTCGCCGTCACCCAGCTTGATGTCGAGGAATTGATCGTGCTCGGCCACGCCCAGTGCGGCGGCATCACCGCCTCGCTTACCGGCAAGTTCGACGGCGCCAAGCACGGCGAAGGCGGCTTCATCGATCACTGGATGGACATGATCGAGCCGGCGCGGACCGCCGCTGTGGCCGCCGCCGCCGTTCACCCCGATGTCGACGCGCAGGAAGTGCTCGAACTGGCCGCCATCCGCCTCAGCCTCGACAATTTGCGCAGCTTTCCCTTTGTCGCCGAGCGCGTCGACGCCGGCACGCTGACCCTGCGAGGCGCGCATTTCGGCATCGCCGATGGCCTACTGCGGGTGCTCGACCCGGTAAGCGGGCGTTTTGAAGCGGTGCGCGTCAGCTAATCGACCGGGCGATCCCACAACCGGCCGCGCGGGTCCTTTGCGTTGGCGCGCTGTTCGGTCCAGCGCCGATGCTTGAGCGCCGAACACCCCGATCCGGCGGCGTTGTTGGCGGCAAAACATGATCCGATGCCGCCCGAATCGTGATCGAACAGGCCGTTGCGCGCGCGCGAGACGCTGGTGTTCTTCGGGTCACCAGGGTCGCGTTCGACCGGCAACGGCAGTCGATAGCGCGATTTGGGCGGATCGACCTCGGCGCAAACGACGAACTCGCCGGGCCGCGCCTTGGGGCAAAGCGCGCTCAGCGATAGCGGCGGCACCGGCAGCGCTGGCATTTGCCGCCAGCAGCAAAGCCAGCGCTCCAATCAGTAGCCCTTGGCCTTCAGCGCGGCATGTAGGATGCCGGCTTCCCGGTCGGAATCCCTGGCTTTTTCCAGCCAGCCGATCGCCGCCGGCACATCCCTTTCGCCGCCCTGGCCGAGCAATTGCATCTTCGCGAGCTCACGCATCGCCGGCGGATAAGGTTCCACCATCAGGTCTTCGGCGAAGCGACTGACCGGATCGAGATTGAAGCTGCGGACGCGGCTGCTCAGCCCGCCGGTGATCGATCCGCCGGTCTGGCCGCGCGCCAACAGCCCCAGCAACCGCCGCGCCTCGCCGGGATCGGCGGCAACACCCCTGCCCGCCCTCGTCAGCGTCGCGAGCATAAAACCGGCGGTCGGGTCGCCAGCTCGGGCCCAGCATTGCAGACCGGCGATATCGGCCGGCGACGGTGCTGCGGTCTTGGCGTCGGTCCAGGCCAGATCGGTGCAGAGCGCTGCCTGCCCGGGCGCGGCAGACACCGGCATCGCGAGACCAAAGCCGACCAACAGCAGCAACGCCCTCATCAACGATCTCCCGCAATCACCTCAGCTTACGCTAGAAATGGAGCGCCCGGCCATAGGCGCCGAGCACGCTCTCGTGCATCATTTCGCTCAACGTCGGATGGGCGAAGACCGTTTCCATCAATTCGGCTTCGGTCGTTTCAAGCCCGCGGGCGATGACATATCCCTGGATCAACTCGGTGACTTCGGCGCCGACCATATGCGCGCCGAGCAGTTCGCCGGTGGTGGCATCGAACACCGTCTTCACAAACCCCTCGGCCTCGCCAAGCGCGATCGCCTTGCCATTGCCGATGAAGGGGAATTTGCCGACCTTCACATCGTGGCCTGCAGCCCTGGCCTTCGCCTCGGTCAGGCCGACGCTGGCAACCTGGGGCCGCGAATAGGTGCAGCCGGGAATGTTGCCGGTTTCGAACGCGTGCGGGTGCAGCCCGGCAATATTCTCGACGCAGACGATGCCTTCGTGGCTGGCCTTGTGCGCCAGCCATGGCGGGCCGGTGATGTCGCCTATGGCGTGGAGGCCGGGGACGTTGGTGCGGCCATAGCCATCGACGACGACATGACCACGCTCTGTGGTGACGCCTAGCGATTCCAGACCGATATTTTCGGTGTTTGGCACGATGCCGATGGCGACGATGACATGGCTGAAGGTCTCGACATTTGCCTTGCCGTCGGCGCTGGTGATCGTCGCGTTTACCTCGCCGGCAGAAGGCGTCACGTCGCTGACTTTTGTGGCCGACAGAATGCGCATGCCCTGCTTTGCCAGCGTCTTGGCCATGAAAGCCGAGATTTCCTCGTCCTCCACCGGCAGGATGCGATCGAGCATCTCGACGACGGTAACATCGGCGCCCATGTCGTTGTAGAAGCTGGCGAACTCCACGCCGATGGCGCCCGATCCGATAACCAGCAACCGCGTCGGCATTTCGGGCGGCACCATGGCATGGCGATAGGTCCAGATCCGCAGGCCATCGGCGGCGAGGCCGGGCAGGTCCCGCGCGCGGGCACCGGTAGCGACAATGACATTCTTGCCCGCCAGCACGCGATCGCCGCCGCCGCTTTTCACGGTCACCTCTGTCGCCGCGGTCAACCGCCCCTCGCCTTCGACAACGGTAACCTTGTTCTTCTTCATCAGCGACTTGACGCCGGCATTGAGTTGCCCCGCCACCTTGCGGCTGCGCTCCGTCACCTTGGCGAGATCGAAGGACACCCCGGTTGCCGACAGCCCATAGGCATCGGCATGCTGCATGTAGTGGTATATTTCGGAGGTGCGCAGCAGCGCCTTGGTCGGGATGCAACCCCAGTTGAGGCAAATGCCGCCGAGGCGCTCCCGCTCGACGATGGCGACGGACAGGCCGAGCTGCGCGGCACGGATGGCGGCGACATAGCCGCCGGGGCCGGAACCCAAGATGACGAGATCGAAGGCGTCAGGCATCACTGTCGTCCTGTCTAAATTCCACGACGGGCCGCGGAGGCATCACCGCCAGCGCTATTGCAGCGCCAGGAATTGCGCCGAGAAGCAGCCCTGCTGCAGAGAGGGTGTCTCCAATCGCCGCTACGGCCAAGGCAGTGCCCACCAATGCCCCGAAGCCGGCGGCCAGGCCCGGGTGCAGTATCCCGCCCCGCTGGCGCACAAGGAACTGCAAGAGTAAGGCAGCAGCACCGACGATGATGACCGGCGCCGACACCATCGCCAGTATCACCGCAAAAAAAGCGATCGCCGCACCGATGCCGGCACCGTCGCGCAGCATTCCGCCGGCAAAGATACCCCAGGCCGGAAGGGTCACCGCAAGCAGCGCGCCGAGAACGATAGCCAGCCTGCCTATCAGCCGTGCCGGACCGTCACGGCGGGACGGCTTCACGCCACCAGCCCCAGCGGGCTCTCGATCAGCGCCTTGAACGCGCTCATCAGTTCGGCGCCATCGGCGCCATCGATGGCGCGATGGTCGAAACTGCCGGTCACCGTCATCACCGTCGCCATCGCCAGCGCATCATCGACCACGAAAGGCCGCTTCTCGCCGGCGCCGACCGCCAGGATCATGCCCTGCGGCGGGTTGATGACCGCGTCGAACTGCTTGATGCCGTACATGCCGAGGTTGCTCACGCTCGCGGTGCCGCCCTGATATTCATGCGGCTGCAGCTTGCCGTC
>JANOCM010000629.1:0-2196 GCA_031412175.1 Alphaproteobacteria bacterium | reverse complement strand
TCGAACCCGACAGCGCCCGACAGGATCCGGTCGCCGACGACATAGCTCGGCGTGCCGGTCAGCCCTAACGCCCGGCCGAGTTCGAGATTGCGCTTGATCTCGGCCTTGAGCGCCGGCGCAGCGAGGTCCTTTGCGGTGCGCAATTCGTCGAGCCCGGCGGTGCGTACCATGGCGATGGTGCGTTCATGGCTGACCTTGCCCGGGGCTTCGAACATGGCGTTGTGGAACCGGCTATATTTGCCCTGCTGCGCCGCCGACAGGCTCGCCATCGCGGCTTCGTCGCTGGCCGGCGACAGCACCGGGAAATCGCGATAGACGATGCGGACCCCCTTGTCGGCGGCGGCGAGCTTGACCGTGTCGGCATGGCCCTGCCGGCAATAGGGGCAGGCGTAATCGAAAAACACCACCACCGAGACGTCGCCTTGCGGGTTGCCGGCGACGGCGCTGGCGAACGGCGTTTCGATGGCGGCGCGGTTGGATTTCAGCAGCGCGGTGACTTCGCGGCTTTGCAGCCGGTTCATCGCTTCCGGGATGATTTCGGGATGCGCGAGGATGTAGTCGCGCACGATCTTTTCGATCGCAGCCTTGTCGCTGGGCGTGCTGGCGCCCGGCGCCGCCAGCACGGCACCGCCAAGGCCTGCCATCGCCACCGCCGCCACCAGCCAGATTGCCCGCACGCGTTTCTCCATGATCGTTGCGGCCAGCGCTTTCATATCCATCAGCGCCGCCTCTTCTTGTTGCCGAGTTCATCCGACGCCAGCAGCGCGATGTCATCGGCGCGAATCCAGTCGGGCGTGCCGCGCGGCAGGCCATTGAGCGCGATCCGCGCACTGGCGGCGGCGCCCTGGGCATTGCCTTGCAGGTTGAACCGTTCGGCCGCGGCGAGCGCGGCGCGGGGTTCGTCGCCCTTGCGGTCATAGATGACGCCCAATTGATACCAGGCAAAGGGATTTTCGCGGTCGCGGGCGATGGCGCGCTTGAGCAACGGCTCGGCCTCGGCGAAATCGGCCTTGTTTTCATCGGCGATCAGCGCGTGGCCGAGCAATGTCATGATCAGCGGCTCGTCGGGGTCGGCCGCGACCGCCGCGCGCAGCACCGGCACCGCTTCCTGCGGCTTGCCCGATTCGAGCAGGATCTGGCCCTTGAGTTCAAGGTAGAAGGCGTCACCCGGCGCAGTCTTGAGAAGTTTGTCGACTTCGCGCACCGCCTCGACGGGATAGGCGCTGCGGTGCCAGGCATAGGCGCGGGCATAGCGGCCGGGCGCCGACTGGTCGCTTTCGGGATATAGCGTCAGCACGCGCTGGGGTTCGTCGACAAAGCCGATCAGCTTGGCCTTGACCCGGAAGAACCGCGCTTCCAGCGCCGGATCGGGCGCGGTGTTCCACGCCGGATCGGCCTTGTAGACCGCTTCCAGATTGGCGATGCGGGTGCTCGATAGCGGGTGGGTGCGGTTGTATTCATTGTCCTGCGGCACCGCGTAGCGATATTCCTGACCCTGCAGCCGCTGGAAAAACGCGATCGAGCCCTTGCCCGACAGATGCGCCTTCGACAGATATTGCGCCCCGGCCTGGTCAGCGCGGCTTTCCTGGTCGCGGGTGAAGCTGAGGAACTTTCCCTGTGCGACGGCGGTGCCGAGCCCCAGGATCGCCATGCCGGCCTCGCCCGCACCAACAGCGATTGCCGCGGCAGCGCCGACCAATGACAGCAGCGAGATGTTGGTCGCCGGCCCCGCGCCTTCGTTGAAGCGGACATTGTGACCGCCCGAGATATGCCCGATTTCGTGCGCAATGACCCCCTGCAGGTCGTTGACGCTGCCGGCCTGGGCGATCAGCCCCGAATGGAGGAAGATGTTCTGGCCGCCGGTGACAAAGGCGTTGATACTGGGGTCGCCGACAAGGATGATCTGCACAGATTTGGGGTCGAGCCCGGCGGCGACAAGCATGTCCTTCGAAATGTCGCGAAAGAACGCCTCTGTCTCGGCATCGCGAAGGATCGATTGGGCGTTCGCTGGGGCTGCAAGCGCCAGCGCCGCCACGATTGCGGTCAGGTTTCGAAGGGAACGCATCGGCACTGCCGTGTCCTAGCACAGCTGAATGCGTCGTGAAGCGCGGCATCTGCTCCCCGCCCTGAAAGGACGGGGTCGGGGGTGGGTGCTTCGTTGAATGCTGTCCCGCCCGACGGAGTCACCCACCCCCG
>JANOCM010000628.1:0-5858 GCA_031412175.1 Alphaproteobacteria bacterium | reverse complement strand
TCGCGGCGGATGTGCTGCTCGCGCGTCGACAGCGTCAGCACGAAGCCGCGCTTGCCATCGGCGTCGACGGTCTCGCCGCACAGCCGCCCCGGCATCTGGCGGACATGCTTGTCGCGACAGGCGAACAGCCCGAGATACGGCCCGCCGAAGTTGAGGCCGTTGCCGATCGACTGTCCTTCGCCGACGACGATATCGGCGCCCATCTCGCCGGGAGACTTGATCGCGCCCAGCGACACCACCTCGGTGACGACGACGATCAGCAGCGCGCCGGCGGCATGGCAGGCGTCGGCGAGCGGGGTCAGGTCCGCTATATGCCCGAAGATATTGGGATTCTGGACGACGACACACGAGGTGCCGGCATCGACAGCGGCAATCAGCGTGTCAAGATCATCGCCGGGCTTGCCGGAGGTGAGCGCGGGCGTATGGGTCACCACCTCGTCATCGGTGAAGCGGGTCAGCGTCTTCAGCACGCCGACATAATGCGGGTGGACGCCGCCCGACACGATGGCTTTCGCCCGCCGGGTGACGCGGCGCGCCATGAACACCGCTTCGGTCATTGCCGTCGAGCCGTCGTACATGCTGGCGTTGGCGACCTCCATGCCGAGCAGCCGGGCGACCTGGGTCTGGAATTCGAACAGCACCTGCAGCGTGCCTTGCGCGATTTCGGGCTGATAGGGCGTGTAGGCGGTGAGGAACTCGCCGCGCTGGATGATGTGATCGACCGTCGCCGGGACATGATGCTTGTAGGCGCCGGCGCCGACGAAGAACGGCACGGTGCCGGCGGTCAGGTTCTTCGCGGCCATCGCCGACAGCTCGCGCTCGACGAGCATTTCGGGGCTGTGCATGGGGAGCCCGGCGATGGGCTGGGTCAACCGGGCCGATTCGGGCACATCGGCGAACAGCGCGTCGATGTCGGGGGCACCGATGACAGCGAGCATCGCCGCGCGATCGGGTTGGGTCAGGGGCAGGTAGCGCATGAATTACTCCGGCAGACGGGCGGAAAAACGAATTCGGACATAGTCGGCGATCCAGTTGCCGGCCTCGTCGGCAAGCACCGGGCGCAGCAGCGCGCGGACATCCTCGATGACCTGGCTGCGCTTGTTCGGCGGCACCCCGGCGCTGTCGATGAAACCGCCGCGAAAGGTGTTGAGCCAGGCGCTCATGCCGCTGGGGATCGGCGTCGGCCGCGGGATGATGGCGCACGAATCGACCGTGAAGCCGCCGGCCTCGAGCACGGCGCGAAAGCTTTCGGCGGTCGGGTAATAGCTCGTCTCGTCGGGCTCGACGCGATAATTGTGCGCCTTCAGCACCGCCCGCAGCGCGACGCGGATGGCGGCGATGTTGCCGTGGCCGCCGAATTCACCGACATAGCGCCCGCCGGGTTTCAACGCGCGCGCGACGCCCGCCGTGACCACCGCCGGTGAGCCGACCCAGTGCAGCGCGGCATTGCTGAACACCGCGTCGAATTCCTGGGCGAACGCCAGCTTGCGGGCGTCACCGATACGCGCATCGAGGCCCTTCTCGAGCGCCGCCGCGATCATCGCCTTGTCGGGGTCGATGCCGACGACCGTAGCGCCCGCCTCGACCAGCTTTTGCGTCAGCACGCCATCGCCGCAGCCGAGATCGAGGATGCGCTCGCCAGGCTGCGGTGCCAGCAGGCCGAGCACCGGCGCGCCCAGCGCCGGCACGAAGCTGGCATGGGTGGCATAGAGATTGGGATCCCAGGCGTGGGTGGAGCCGGTGGTCATCCTAGAGCGTCGCGACCCAGGCCTTGTATGCCGCCGCGTCCATCAGCCCGTCGAGCTCCGCCGGGTCGGACAGGGTCAGCTTGAAGAACCAGCCGTCGCCTTCGGGCGCCGTGTTGACCAGCGCCGGGTCCTCGGTGAGCGCGGCATTGGCCTCGGTGACCGTGCCGCTGACCGGCGAATAGACGTCGGATGCCGCCTTGACCGATTCGACGACCGCGGCCTCCTTGCCCTTGGCGACGACGCGCCCGGCCTCGGGCACTTCGACGAACACCACGTCGCCCAGCTGGCCCTGGGCATAGTCGGTAATGCCGACGGTGGCGGTGTCGCCCGCCACGTCGAGCCATTCATGTTCCCGGGTGAAATACAGCGTCATGGTTGCTTCCCTTCGGCACGGACGTAATTCTTGGGCTTGAACGGCATCGGCACGACGGTGGCGGCGAGCCGGCGCCCCCGCACCTCGATTTCGAGCGGGGTGCCGTCAGCGGCGTGCGCGGCCGCAACATAGGCCATCGCAATCGGCGCCCCGACGCTGGGCGCGAAACCACCCGAGGTGACGGTGCCGACCGGGGTGTCGCCGGCGAAGACCGGCGCGCCTTCGCGGGCCGGCAGCTTGCCCTCGATGGCGAGGCCGATACGCTTGCGCGGGGCGCCGTGCAGCAGCTGGCCGAGCACGATGGCGGCACCAGGGAACCCGCCCTCCAGCTTGCGGCGCTTGGAAATCGCGAACGCGAGCCCGGCCTCGATCGGATTGGTGCCGGGATCGAGGTCGTGGCCATAGAGCGGCAGGCCGGCCTCAAGCCGCAGCGAATCGCGCGCGCCAAGGCCGATCGGCTTGACTTCGGGCTCAGCCAGCAGCGCCTCGGCAAAGGCCTCGACGCCATCGGCCACGATCGAGATTTCGAAACCGTCCTCGCCGGTATAGCCCGACCGGCTGACCCATAGGTCATGGCCCGCCCAGGCAAACGCCCCGGCGCGCATGAAGCGCAGATCGGCGACGCCGGGCACCAGCCGTTCGAGCACGGTGACGGCTTGCGGCCCCTGCAGCGCCAGCAGCGCCCAGTCGTCGCGATAATCGACGCTGATGCCGCCGGCGCGCAGATGCGCGATATCGGCCGCCTTCACCGCGCCATTGACGACGAGATACAGGTCGCGCTCGCGCCGCGTCACCATCAGGTCATCGAGAATCCCGCCATGCGGATCGAGCAGCAGCGAATAGCGCAAGACGCCGCTGCCGAGCCCGGTGATGTCGCCCGGCAGCAGCGTTTCGAGCGCCACATCCTCGGCCGGCGGCACCAGCAGCTGGCCCATGTGGCTGACATCGAACAGCCCGGCGTGGGCGCGGGTCCACAGATGCTCGGCGATGATGCCTTCATATTGGATCGGCATGGCATAGCCGGCGAACGGTACCATGCGCGCACCCAGCCGGCGATGCAGGGCATCGAGCGGCAGCGGCAGGGCAGCTTCGGTCGAATCGGCCACGCGGACCTCCGGCAACAGTCGGGCAGGAGGGAGGAGTCCCCCGCGCCTGCCCCCACCTGTCACCGGACCTGAGAGCTTTCGTGAGTGACCTCACTTACCCCTTCGGTGGGACGCTGCTCGACGCACGTCCGCTTTCCAGAATGTCGCAGATTACGCCAGCGCGGTCCTTTTGCCTGAGAGATTCCGGGGGCGGCTTGCTCCTTCGGCGGCAGGGCAACTTGCGCCCCCTGCACTCTCCCGCGCTGACGCCGGAGTCACCCCCGACGACGCCTTACCGATGCGGGAAGCGCCCCGCAGAGTCAATCTGTGTTGCGATGCGGCAAATCGCTATTTGGTGATGTTGTACGCCAGCCCCGCTTCACCGAGCTGGAAGCCGATCAGCAGTTCAAAGCTCGCGGCGCGCACCGCGGCGCGGACCTGCGGGTCCGACATCGGATCGGTGGCAGCGTCGATGTCGCCGGCCTTGCGCTTCTTATCGAGCTTGGCCTGGATCTCGTCAGGCAGCCGCGTCGCCGATCGCGCCACCCGCGCCTGGGCGCCGCCGCGCCCCGTGGCACGCAGCTGGCCATCGGCAAAGCTGACGCTGACCGCGCCGATCTGTTTCGAAACGATCAGGTTGCCGCCCTGCACCACGGTGGCGAATACCGGCAGCGTTTCGGTGCGCGCGCCGGCGGCGGTGCTGCGGCGCGCCAGTACGTCATAGGTGACGTCGCTGACCAGCGTATCGGCGCCGTCGTTGCAGGTTTCGCGGACATTGGTGATCGTCGCCACCAGCTCGAGATTGCCGGCATCCTGCGGCGTTCCGGGGCGGAACAGCGTCACGTCGCCGGCATAGGTCGGCACCGCCACCGCCGGGCAGCCCGACCGCTTCACCACCAGCGGGTTCTTCTGGCAGCCGGCGACGGCAAGGCCGGCAGCAAGGGCGATAAGCGCGAGACGACGCTGGTACGACAAGATCAAAAACCTTTCGGGCGGCAAACGCCCCTGCCCCGTCTTTAGGTCGGCGCCGGGGCGGCGACAAGATGCCCCGCCACGGGCCTGTGGCATGATCGTAAGTCGCTACAAGCCTGTGGCGTCGTGCGGCGGGATGCCGTATCAGCCGTTGCGTCATGACCGCATCCGCCCTTTCGCCTGCCGTTGCGCAGCTTCCCGCCCTCGCTGTCCTGGTCGCGGCACCACGCGGGTTTTGCGCCGGCGTCGATCGCGCCATCCATATCGTCGAGCTGGCGCTGGAGCGTTACGGCGCGCCGGTGTTCGTCCGCCACGAGATCGTCCACAACCGCTTCGTCGTCGATACGCTGAAGGCCAAGGGCGCGGTATTCGTCGAGGAGCTCGACGAGGTACCCGATGGCGTGCCGGTGGTGTTTTCAGCGCATGGCGTGCCCAAGGCGGTGCCGATGGCGGCCGAAGCGCGCGGGCTCAACTATCTCGATGCCACCTGCCCGCTGGTGTCGAAGGTGCACCGCCAGGCCGAACGGCTGGTCGAGGCCGGGCGCCATATCCTGTTCATCGGCCATCAGGGCCATCCGGAAGTCATCGGCACCTTCGGCCAGGTGCCCGACGGCGCGATGACGCTGATCGAGACACTCGAGGATGCCCAGGCCGTCGCCGTTGCCGATCCCGAGAACCTCGGCTTTCTCACCCAGACGACGCTGTCGGTCGACGACACCGCCGACATGGTCGCCGAACTCCAGCGCCGCTTCCCGTCGATCACCGGACCCAAGGGCGACGACATCTGCTATGCGACGTCGAACCGCCAGGCGGCGGTCAAGGCGATGGCGCCGCGCTGCGACCTGGAGCTGGTCATCGGCGCGACCAATTCCTCCAATTCGCAGCGGCTGCGCGAAGTCGCCGAGCGCGAAGGTGCCGCCGCGCACCTGATCCAGCGCGCCGCCGACATCAACTGGGCGTGGTTCGACGGGGTCACCACGATGGGCATCACCGCCGGTGCCTCGGCGCCCGAAGTGCTGGTCCAGGAAGTCCTGGCGGCGCTGGCCGAACGCTTCGACGTGACCACCGAGAATATCACCACGGCGGTCGAACAGGTGGTCTTCAAGCTGCCGCGCGCCCTCGTCGCCGACTAGGCGCCGGCGGGCATGGCGGTCTTCACCCCGGTCACGGCGGCCGATCTGGAGGCGTTCCTGCAACGGTACGACATCGGCGTCGCCACCAGTTTCAAGGGCATTGCGGAGGGCGTCCAGAACAGCAACTTCCTGCTCGAAACCACCCGCGGCCGCTATATCCTGACGCTGTACGAAGATCGCGTCGAAACCGCCGCGTTGCCGTGGTTCCTGGCGCTGACCGCGCATCTGGCGGGCAAGCAGCTGCCGGTGCCGCGGCCGATCGCCGACCGCGACGGCGCGGCGCTGCAACGGCTCAACGATCGCCCCGCCTGCATCATCGAGTTCGTCCCCGGCGTGTCGGTAACCGATCCCACCGTCGCACAGACCCGCGCTATCGGCGTCGCGCTCGGCCGCCTCCACAGCGAAGTCGCCGATTTTGCCGCGACGCGCGACAATGATCTCGGCCAGCCGCATTGGGCGGCGATGGCGGCGAAATGCGGCGGCCGGACCGGCGAGATCGACCCGGCCCTGCCCGGGCTGATCGCCGCCGGCCTGTCGGCAACCGCGA
>JANOCM010000627.1:0-2816 GCA_031412175.1 Alphaproteobacteria bacterium | reverse complement strand
GCCTCGGCGTGCAGCGCCGTCGTCACCCCGTCTTCATCGACATGCGCCGGCACTGCCTGGTGGTCGACGCCGGCCGCCGCCAGCATCGCCCGCCGCGCCGCGCTCTGGCTGGCGAGAATGATCACGTCGCCACGCCTGCATCGCTGGCCCGGTCGGCGCGGGCCTGGACGAGGTTGATGATCGCCGCCGCGGTTTCCTCGATCGACCGCCGCGTCACGTCGATGACCGGGATATCATGGTCGGCAAACAGCCGCCGGGCAAAGGCCAGCTCCGATTCGATGCCGCCGAGATCGACATAATCGGTATCGGGCGACTGGCCGAGCGTCAGCAGCCGGTTGCGGCGGATCATCACCAGCCGGTCGGGCGCGGTCGTCAGCCCGACGACCAGCGGGCGTTTCAGCGCAAACAGCGTCGCCGGCGGCGGCGATTGCGGCACGATGGGGATGTTTGCGGTCTTGTAGCCGCGGTTGGCGAGATAGATCGAGGTCGGCGTCTTCGACGTGCGCGAGACGCCGGCGAGAACGATATCGGCTTCCTCCCAATCGTCATGGGCGGCACCGTCATCGTGCACCATCGTATAGTTGATCGCGTCGACGCGCTGGAAATACGCCTTGTCCATGACATGCTGGCGCCCCGGCCGCCGCGTCGCGACCTGGCCGAGCAGTTCCGACAGCGCGCCGATGGTCGGATCGAGCGGCGAGACGATCGGCAGCCCCAGGCTGGTGCAGCGCTGTTCGAGCCTATCGCGCACGCCGCCATCGACGAGCGTGTAGATGATCAGGCCGGGCTTGCGCGCAATCTCCTCGATGACGCGATCGAGATGCCCCTCCGATCGCACCATCGGCCAGAAATGCTTGATGGCCTCGACGCCTTCGAAGCGCGCCAGCCCGGCCTTGGCGATCGATTCGAGCGTCTCGCCGGTTGAATCGCTGACGAGGTGCAGGTGCAGCTTGGCGCGCTCGACGCTCATCGGGCGGCGCACCGGCAAAGACACATCCGGCAAAGACTCATGGGGCTAAAGCTGGGGATAAGCATCGGCCAAAGGGGTTAAGCTGCGGTGGTATCGGCGGGCAAGCAGGATTTGCAACAATTCCGCCGCGAGTCGCGCTTGGCCGCCGCGGATTCATCCCGAGGTGGAAGACTCCACAGGCAGGGGTGTGGATAACGGGGATAGGTCGTGCGACTCGCCGCGAGTCATGCGATTACCCCAGCCGCCGATTGTGGATGATTCCGTCGCCTGCAATTAATCCCGGCTTCCACACCCCCCTACAACCATCATCACCAGATTCATGATTCATGATTTGAAGAGCGGTTGTGCAGCCCCCTTGACCCATTGCCCCCGGCCCGTGAAAGGGATTGGCATGATCAGTCCCAAGCCCCTGACCGACCCGCCGCTGCTCGCCGTGCTGAAGGGCGAACGCCGCGATCCGCCGCCGGTGTGGCTGATGCGCCAGGCCGGCCGCTATCTGCCCGAATACCGGGCGCTGCGAGCCGAAAAGGGCGGCTTCCTCGAACTCGTCTACGACAGCGACGCCGCCGCCGAGATCACGCTGCAGCCGATCCGCCGCTTTGGCATGGACGGCGCCATCCTGTTTTCCGATATCCTGATCGTGCCGCACGCCATCGGCCAGGGCCTGACCTTCGGTGTCGGCGAGGGCCCGCAACTGACCCCGCCGCTGTCCGATGCGCGGTTCGATGCGCTTGTCGCCAAGCCCGATTATCTTGCCAAGATCTACGAAACCGTTGCCAAGGTGAAGGCGCAGCTGGGCCCGCAGACGACGATGCTGGGCTTTGCCGGCAGCCCGTGGACGGTCGCCACCTATATGGTCGCCGGCCATGGCAGCAAGGACCAGGCCGAGACGCGCCGGCTCGCCTATACCGATCCGCAGGGCTTCCAGGCGTTGATCGACAAGATCATCGCGGTCACCGTCGATTATCTGTCGGGGCAGATCGAGGCCGGTGCCCAGGCCGTGCAGCTGTTCGACAGCTGGGCCGGCACGCTGTCGCCGGCGCAGTTCGAACGCTGGGTGATCGCACCGACCGCCGATATCGTCGGCCGGTTGATGGTGCGCCACGGCGATGTGCCGATCATCGGCTTTCCCAAAGGCGCCGGCGCCAAGCTGGCGGCTTATGCTGCCGAAACCGGCGTCGATGCCGTCGGCCTCGATGAAACCATCGATCCGGCCTGGGCCGATGCGATGCTGCCGCCGGGCATGCCGGTGCAGGGCAACCTCGACCCGCTGGCGCTGATCTCGGGGGGCGAGGCGCTGACCAGCGCCGTCAACCGGATTCGCGCCGCCTTTGACAGTCGCCCGCACGTCTTCAACCTTGGCCATGGCATCCTGCCCGATGCGCCGATCGCCCATGTCGAGCAGTTGATGGCGATGCTGCGCAAGCCGTTCTGATGTTCATCGGCTGGCTCGGCGACGCCTATCTGTGGGTCAAGGCGGTGCACGTCATCTTCGTCATCTTCTGGATGGCGGGAATGTTCATGCTGCCGCGCTTCCTCGTCTACTGGCATCCGGTGCCGGCGGGCGCGGCCGAAAACCAGCTCTGGGCGGATCGCTGCGGCCGGTTGAAGCGGATCATCCTCAACCCCGGGATCACCATCGTCTGGGTGCTGGGGCTGGCGCTCGGCTTTCACCTCGGCTGGCCGCTGTGGCTGTGGCTGAAATTGTTGTTCGTGCTCGGCCTGTCGGGATTCCATGGCTGGATGATCGGTGCGGCGCGCAAATTCGCCGCCGGCGAGCGGCCCTATGCCGAAAAGACGCTGCGACTGGTCAACGAGATCCCGTCGCTGGTGACGATCGCTGTTG
>JANOCM010000626.1:0-6318 GCA_031412175.1 Alphaproteobacteria bacterium | reverse complement strand
AAGCCGGTGAACTGGCCCTTGACGCCGATTTCATAGACTTCGGCATCTTCCGGGTCGGCAAAGCGCGTGCCGGTGGTCAGGTTCGGCTTGCCGAGGCCGGCGGCTAGGATGGCCGGCAGGTTCGCGGCGGTCGGCCGGCTGTCACGCGACAGGTTGAACGACGACGCCTTGAAGCCGGTGGCATAGGTCGCATAGGCATTGATGTTGTCGCTGGCCTTGTACGCCACGCGCAACGTGTACGACAGATCGTTGTCGCTCGTCTTGCCGTCTTCCACGGCGTTGGGATAATTGACGAACTGCGGCAGGAACTGCAGCCCCTTCAATCCATTGAGCAGCGGACGCAGCGGCGCCAGCGACGGCGCCGCGCCGATGGCAGTCAGGTCGAGCGACGAGAACACATCGGTGCTGACGACGTTGGTCTCGACGTTCTTGCGATCGCGGGTGTAGTTGAACCCGGCGGTCAGGGTCAGCCGATCGGTGACTTCATAATCGACCTGGCCGAAAACCGAGATGGCACGGTTGGCATAATCATAGTTTTCGAACACGCCCTGGCCGGCGGCACCAAAGCTGCCAGGCGCGACACCGAACGGCCGCAGCACGGCTTCGAGGCCGACGTAGTTGCCGCCCGGTAGGAAGACGCCATTGGCGTTCGACAGGATGTTGGCATAGTTGCGGAAATCGCGGCCCAACGTCAGCGTCGGGCTGAAGTTGATGTCCTCGCGGAAATAGAAGGCGCCGAGCAGGAAGTTGATCGGGCCGTCGAAGTTGGAGGCGATGCGGGCTTCGGCGGTGTAGGTGTCGATCTCGGTATCGGCGCTGTTGCGGCCGATCAGGTCGGCGCTGGTGAAATCCGAATCCTGGTTGGTGAAGCTGCGGACGGCACGATAGGCGCCGATCAGCGTCACGTCGAAGGCGCCGACATTCCAATCCGCCTGCGCCGAAGCGCCATAGTTTTCGATCTTGTTCTCGGAATCGAAATTCGTCGTGCTGGTCAGCGCCAGCGGATTGTTCGAATCGATCTTGCCGCCCAAGGCGCGGACTGCGCCGCCGGTCGGGCCGTCGACGATATTGACGACGGCGCAGCAATTTTCGTCGATCTTGTCATAATCGGCGATGAAGCGGATCTTGAAATCGTCGCTCGGCTTGAACAGCAGCTGGCCGCGGACGCCCCAGCGATCGCGCTCGTTGAATTCCGAACCCGAGGCCAGGTCCGTGGCATAGCCGTCGCGCTTGTTGATGTTGCCGGCAAGGCTGAAGGCGATCTTGTCGGTGATCGGCCCGCTGATGCTGGCGCGGCCGATGATGGCATTGTAATTGCCGTAGGAAAGCTCGGCCGAACCGCCGAAATCGAACTGCGGCTCACGCGTCACGATCGAGATGATGCCGGCGCTGGCATTCTTGCCGAACAGCGTCGACTGCGGGCCGCGCAGCACTTCGATGCGATCGACATTGGGCAGATCGCCGATCTGCGCAGCGGACCGCGAGCGATAGACGCCATCGATGAACACGCCGACCGACGGCTCGATACCCGGGTTGTTGGCGCCGTTCCCGAAGCCGCGAATGATGAAATTGGTGTTGGCCGAGCTTTGCAGCTGCGAAACGCGCAAGCTGGGCACCAGCGTCTGCAGATCGATCAGATCGCGAACCTGCGAGCGTTCGATGGAAGCGCCGGTGGTGACGGCGACCGAGATCGGCGTGTCCTGCAGCGTGGCGGCGCGCTTCGACGCGGTGACGACGATAATGCTCTCGTCTTCTTCGGCGGCAGCAACAGCGGCGGGCGCAGCCGGGGCCGCGGTCTGGGCGGCAGCAGTGGTGGCAAAACCGGTGATGGCGATGGACGCAAGCAAGCCCGCCTTGAACGCGGGGGTACGAAGCAACATTGGAAAACCTTCCCAAGGACATTGGTTGGATGGAGTGTCGCAGTGGACCTGCGAACGGGTACGAAACGACAACGGTCCCTGTGGACACACCGCCGCCACGGCTGGCGGGCAATTGCATGAAAACCGACATTGGCACAACACTCTGTCAACACTCGCTGTCGCGTCTGCGCGCTGGTGCGGCACTTCAGCCACAGTTTATGAATGACTTGGGCGGGCCGCTGGCCTATCGCCGCAGGGCGCCACGACATTTGGCGGCAGCAAAGGGTCCGCGCGTTGCATGATTTCGACTGGGTGCTGGAAACGCCGCGGCTGACTGTGAGGCCGATGCGCATTTCCGATGCCGACGACTATCATCGCATTCGCGGGCAGATGCCGTTCGATCCGCAAAGCCGCAGTCTCGATGAAAGCCGCGCGTTGGTGGCGGCGATGGTAACCCGGCCGGCGATCGATGCCGAAGGCTGGGGGCAGTTTGCCATCATCGAACGCAGCAGTGGCGTGTTGGTCGGCGACCTCGGCGTCAATTTCGATACGCCGCGGGCGCGCCAGGCCGAGCTGGGCTTTGCCATCGATCCGGTGCGGCGCCGGCAGGGGCTGGCAACCGAGGCGGCCGGTGCAATGGTCGAGGCGCTCTTTCGCAGCGGCCGCACCCGGGTTACGGCGCTGACCGACGCCCGCAACACGGCGGCACAACGCCTGCTGGCACAGCTGCGGTTCCGCATCGAGGGGCGCTTTGTTCACAGCTGGCAGGATGGCGATGCGTGGTTCGATGAGCTTGCCTATGCGCGGCTCGCGACGGAATAGCACTGGCGATATCGGCGGTTTGACCCGCGGCGCGCGGCCGCTAGCATCGCCGCGATGACCATGATCTCCGACGCCGCTGTTGCCGCCTTGTTGTCGCGGGTGGCCGATGATGTCGGCATCGTGCAGGTAACGCCGCTGTCGGGCGGGGCGGCGTCTGCAACCTACGCTGTCGATGCCACCCGCGGCGGCACGCCGTGGCCGCTGATCCTGCAGTGCGCCGCCGCCGGCGAGGTGGCGGCCGGCAGCCTGCCCAAGGCCGATCAGGCGGCGCTGCAGATGCTGGCCGGGCGGCATGGCATCCCGGTGGCGGCGATCGTCACGGTGCTGGTGCCGGATGACGGGCTGGGCGCCGGGTTCGTGATGGAGCGTATTGCCGGAGAAGCGCTGGCGCCGAAATGGCTGAAACTGGCGGCCTATGAATCCGCCCGCACCGCGATGACGCGGCAATGCGCCGATGTTCTGGCAAGGCTGCATGCGATTCCGCTGGCCAAAGTGGCGCAACTGGCGTTGCCTGCGGGCAGCACCGAGGCGGCGCGGTGGCGGATGTTCGAGCATTATCGCAGCTTTGGCGTCAATTCGCCGGTGTTCGACCTGGCCTTTGCCTGGCTTGCCGAACGCTGCGGCGATACAGCGCCCGCGGCCATCGTCCACGGCGATTTCCGAAGCGGCAACTTTATCGTCGATGAAAATGGCTTGGCGGCGGTGCTCGATTGGGAGCTGGCGCACCTGGGGGAGGGGGCGGAGGACCTTGGCTGGCTGTGCGCCAACGCCTGGCGCTTCGGCGTCTGGCAGAATCCGGTCGGCGGTTTCGGTCAGCGGGAGGCGCTCTACGAGGCTTATGCGGCGGCCGGCGGCGCGCGCATCGACCGGGCGCGGGCGCACATGTGGGAAGTCTGGGGGACATTGCGCTGGGGCATGTCGTGCCTGCAGCTGGGGCATGACCATGTCAGCGGGCGCGTAAAGTCGGTCGAGCGCGCCGCAATTGGCCGCCGCACGTCGGAAGTCGAGCTCGACCTGCTGCATCTGATCAAATTTGGAGACATCTGATGGCCGAACAGATCGAAGCCCAGGCGCTGGTCGAGGCCGTGGCGCAGTTCATCGGTGAGATCGAAGGGCGGTTGAGCGGGCGCGAGGCCTTCCATGCCAAGGTCGCCGCCAATGCGCTGGGCATCGTGGCGCGCGAACTGGCGCAGCAACCGCGGCTGGGAGAGGTGGCGGCGCTGTCGGGATTTCTCGGCCATGCCGCGGGTGTCGATGCCCTGCGTGCCGAAATCTGCGGGCGATTGCGCGGCGGCCAGCTGACTCCCGAAACCCCGGGGCTGCTCGAGGCGCTGCTGACGGCGACCTTGGCCAAGGTGGCGGTCGACAATCCGCGCTATTCGACGTTCCGGCGATTGTCTGGCGACGGCAAGTGATGACGCGGCGGACGGTGCTGGCGGGTGCTGCGTCGCTGGTGGCGGGGCCGGGGTTTGCTCGCCCGGGGATCGAATTGCCCGGGATCCGCATCGCACCCGACATTGAAGCGATGGTGCCGGTGCCCGGCGGGCGCATCTATGTGCGGGTGAATGGCGACCTGAAGGGGCCGAAATCGCCGCTGGTGATGGTTCATGGCGGGCCTGGCAGTTCGCATTGGTACTATCTCAACGCCACCGCGATGGCCGGCGAGCGCGCGATCATCCTCTATGACCAGCTCGATTCTGGCCGATCGGATGCGCCCGGCGACCCGGGGAACTGGCAAATCCCGCGGTTTCTTGATGAGCTCGACGCCATTCGGGCACATTTCGGTATCGCGCGCTGGCATGTGCTGGGCGGCAGCTGGGGTGGAACGGTGGCGCTGGAATATGGCGCGCGGCAGTTTCCGGCGGCGCCGGACACGCTTGCCAGCCTGATCCTGCAGTCGCCGCTGGTCTCGACCCCGCTGTGGCTGCGCGATGCCGCGCGGTTGAAGGCCGACATGCCGCCGAAAATCCGCGATCTGCTCGACCGTTGTGACGTTCCGGGTGCCGTTCCGCAGGCGCAATGCGATGCGGCGACCGATGCTTTTTACGCGCGGCACGTCCATCTCGCCGAGCCGACGCCGGCGATTGCGGCCTACAAGGCCGCTTTGCCGCGCAGTTTCAGCGCTGGCGTCTACAATCACATGTGGGGGCGAGCGGAGTTTACCGCGACCGGCACGCTTAAGGACTATGACGGAACGCCATTGCTGCAGAAGCTGGGCGGCAATCGTACGCTTTTTGTTGCCGGGGAGCACGACGAGGCCATCCCGGCGACCGTAGCCGACTTCGCCCGCGCCGTGCCCGGCGGCGCAACCTTCAGCGAGATACCCGATGCCGCGCATTCGGTGATGAATGACAACCCTGCCGCCTATCTAGCGGTGTTGCGGCCGTGGCTGGCCGCGCACGACTGACAGCATGTGTACGGGATTTCAATCTGCGGACGTGATCACGCGATAGTCAGAAGCCCCGCTAGCCGACCGCTTCAAATACAGGGTCTGAGTGTCCTTGCGCCCCATCGGAGTCCACTGGGGGCAGTTGATTCCGTCGTTTTCACTGTCGAAGATGACACGATAGTCAGGGCGTCGCTCGCCGCGAATGACACGAATTGCAGTAGCGCGTGCCACCCCCCGGTCGTTGTCGATCGTTTCGATCTGATAAACGATGTGGTCCACGACAGAAACGCGCGCTCGCACGACGACGTCTGCCTGCTTGCGAAGGTAGGTTTGATGCAACGGCGAACACGCGAAGGCCTGATCGTGCGTAATGCTGGCAGAGGCCAGAGCGATTGCCAACCAGACGCATCTATTCACCGCGGGAAGCCTTTGTCGTAAAACCCGTCCGCTCCGACCAAAACATATCGATATCTGGATAGTGGCACTCATCTTGGGCCGGGCGATCGGTGCCGATCGCGACGAAAATTACCGGCTCCGCCGTGCGATTCTGCAGGTGATGGCCGTTCGCGTCACCCGCCCTGAACGTCGCAATGTCGCCGGCATGCAGCAAGGTTTCGCCGCCATCTTCGACCAACACGGCCTCGCCGGCCAGCATGACCACCATCTCGTCTTCGGCGCTGTGCCAGTGGCGCTGGCTCGACCAGCTGCCGGGCGCCAGCGTCACGAGGTTCGCGCCGAACTGGGTCAGCCCGCCTGCCGCCGCGACAGCGCGCCAGCTGCGGCCGGCGACGGCATCGCGATAGGGTGGCAAATAGCCCGACCCGCTGATGACGGGCAACGTGTCGGGATCGATCTTCGGCACGTCAGTGGCGGTCGATGACCACCGGCAGCTTGCGATAGCCATGGACGAACGACTGGGCGACATATTCGGGCTCGCCGGTCACCCGCACCGTCATCTTCCGCTTCAGCATTTCCTCGATGAGGATCTGGATCTGCAGTTCTGCCAGCCGCGCGCCGACGCAGCGGTGAACGCCAAAGCCGAAGGCCAGGTGGCGCCGCGCATTGGGGCGCTCGATGTCGAGCCGTTCGGCATCGGGGAACACGGTCTCGTCGCGGTTGCCCGAGATATACCACATGACGACCTTGTCGCCCTTTTTCATCGCATGGCCGTTGAGCTCGGTATCCTCGAGGCAGGTGCGCCGCATGTGCGACAGCGGCGTCTGCCAGCGGATGATCTCCGGCACCGCC
>JANOCM010000625.1:0-3140 GCA_031412175.1 Alphaproteobacteria bacterium | reverse complement strand
TTGACGATGCGCACCACCCAGCGGTCGCCGAACGGCCGCACCAGCGCCACGCGGCCATCGCGGCCCGCCACCAAAGCGCCGCGGCGGTCGGCGGACAGCGCCGCATCGAGGCCCCGGAAGCCATGCAGCGCATCATCGGCGATACGCTGCGCCGCTGCCGCATCGGCGAGTTGCGGCGCCTTGGCAAAGCCCATCGCCCGCGCGAACAGCACGATGGTGATGATACCGAACAGCGAGGTCCACACCATCTGGGGGTCAGGCCCGGTCGGCGAGCGACTGCAACGTCGGCCGCATCCCCGCGACGTCGTAGCCGCCGGCACCCGCCGCCGCGATGATCGCATCGGGATTGCCGCCCCGAAACGCTGCCGCCAGGGCCCAGAGGTTCGCCGATCGCGTGCCGGACCGACAGAACGCCAGCAACGGGCCCCCGGCGGCAGCGAGTTCGGCGGCCATTGCCTCGACCTGTGGCATACCCATGCCGGTGTGATCGACCGGAATATCGGCATAGCGCAGCCCGGCAGCGGTAGCGGAAGCGCGCATTTCGGCGGCGCTGGGCTGACCGGCGGCCTCGCCATCGGGACGATTGTTGACGATGGCGGTGAAGCCCTGCGCCCTGGCAGTGGCGCAATCCGCCGGCGCGAGCTGTGGGGCGACGGCGATATCGGGGGTCAGGCGGATGAACATGGGGCACATGTTAGGCGGGGTGGGGCGATAAGGGAACCGGTTTGCCCCCTTTCCCGGCACTGGGGAACTGTGGACGCGGTGACGCACACGGGTAACCGCGTGTGTGGTTTATGGGTCCCGGCCTGCGCCGGGATGACCGGAACGCCACAAATGTCATCCCGGCGAAGGCCGGGAACCATGAACCACCGGCTGCGCCCACCCGCGCACCCGCCCCCGGGGATGACAAAACAGCGCACATTGCACCCAACCCCCACCCCGCTACAGTCGCCGTTTCGCCACGGGGGCAGGCTTGACGACAATAACCGACGCCATTGCGCCGCCGCCACGCCACGCCCCCGACCTGTTCGGCCAGCCGCGCGGCCTCGCCTGGCTGTCGGGCACCCAGTTCTGGGAGGCGTTTTCGCTCTACGGCATGCAGGCGCTCCTGACGCTGTACATGGTCGGCCAGCTGTTCCTGCCCGGCCATGTCGAGAATGTCATCGGCCTCGCCGCCACCCGCAGCGCCATCGAAGCGATGACCGGCCCGCTGTCGACCCAGGCCTTCGCCGTGCAATTGTTCGGTCTCTGGGCCGGCCTCGTGCGCTTTACCCCGGTTTTCGGCGGGCTGATCGGCGATCGCTGGCTCGGCCGGCGCCGCACGATCATGCTCGGCTGCGTGCTGATGACCCTCGGCCACTTCTGCATGGCCTTCGATGGCAGCTTCCTGCTCGCGCTTTTCCTCCTCATGCTCGGCACCGGCTGCGCCAATTCCAACCTGTTCAGCCAGGTCGGCGCCATCTATCCGCCCGGCGACCGCCGTCGTGACGATGGCCTGCAGCTCTATTATTTCGCCTTGAACTGCGGTGCGTTCGTGGCGCCGATCGTCTGCGGCTGGATGGGGGAGGCGCTCGGCTGGCACCAGGCCTTTGCGCTGGCAGGGTTCGGGATGCTCGCCGGGCTGGTGGTCTATGCGTATGGCAGCCGCCATCTGCCCCCCGATCCACCCCGCGCCGTGCGCGCCGAACGCGCCAAACTGCGCCCCCAGGACTGGAGCGCGGTGCGGTTGCTGCTGCTGCTGATGCTCGTCCAGGCCGCCTTCTGGATCGCGCAGTCGCAGGTCTGGGACGTCTACAACCTGTGGGTGCGCGACCATGTCGACCTTTCCATCGCCGGCTGGAGCATGCCGATCCCCTGGCTGCAGGCGCTCGACGCCATCGCACCGGGCATATTGCTGCCGCCGACACTCTGGCTGTGGCGCCGCCAGGCCCGCCGCGGCGCCGAGCCCGACGCCATCACCAAGATGGCGATCGGCTGCCTGATCTTCGGTTGCGGCATGGCGTGGCTGGCGCTCGCCGGCTGGGTGTTCGGTACGGCGCGCGTGCCGCTGCTGTGGGCGGTCGGTTTTCACATGCTGTCGAACTGGGGCTGGGTGTTTTTCACGCCCATTGCCGTCGGATTATATGCTCGCGCCGCGCCGAAATCGCTGAATGCGATGATGATCGGCGTCAATTCCATGGCGGTTTTCGTCGGATCCACCGTCAGCGGCCGCATTGGCGGGCTGTACGAAGTCTGGGATGCGGGGCGATTCTGGCTGCTCCACGCCGGCATAATTGCCGGCGGGGCGCTGCTGCTGCTGGCGCTGCGCCCGGCGGTAAGGCGGCTGCTGGTGCGCGCCGATGCCGAATCTATGGGTAACTGACCGGCGGTACCGGCGGGGTTGTCTCCGGCAGCGGGATGAATTCGGTTTCTCCGGGCACCTGAGCAAACCGCCCGGCCTTCCAGTCGGCACTCGCCTGCGCGATCCGGTCGGGCGAATGGCTGACGAAATTCCATTCGATATGGCGAGGCTCGGGCAGCGGCGCACCGCCGAGAATCATCACGTGCAGGTCGCTGTCGGCGATCAAGGTCGCGGCGCCACCCAGCACCGCCAGCGTGCCGCGCTCCAGATCCTCGATACCGATGCGGCCTTCACCCGTCACCGGATAGACGCCGCATTCGCCCCAATCGGCGATATCGAGCCGCGCGCCGCGCTCCAGCCGCACATCGACATAGACGATCGGATGCGGAAACTGCACCGGCGAGGTGACGCCATAGGCACTGCCGGCGATCACCGTCAGCCGCGCACCGGGCGTTTCAACAACCGGCAGCGTCGCGGCGGGATGGTGGACGAACGCCGGCGCATCCTCCTCATGCGCCACCGGCAGTGCCACCCACGACTGGATGCCGTGCATATGGTGGCCGGCGGCCCGCATGGCGTCGGGCGACCGCTCGCTGTGCGCGATGCCACGCCCCGCGGTCATCCAGTTGACCGCGCCGGGCAGGATATCGATGACGGTGCCCAGGCTGTCACGATGCGTCAGCCCGCCGTCGAACAGATAGGTGACGGTGGCCAGCCCGATATGCGGGTGCGGCCGCACGTCGATGCCTTGCCCCGCGGCAAAGTCCGCCGGGCCCATTTCATCGAAGAACACGAACGG
>JANOCM010000624.1:0-5889 GCA_031412175.1 Alphaproteobacteria bacterium | reverse complement strand
GCAACAGGCGCTGCTCGGCGCGCTGTTCGGCGTGCTGCGATCGGGTGGCAAGCTGTTCGACGGTCGCGAAACCATCGATCTGCTCGATTATGTCGGGCTCGAACTGCTCGCTGATGCGCTGGGTGGTGATGCCGTCAGCCTGTTCAGCCTGTGCGTCGCCGAGGATATCTCGAGCATCGCTGCTGGCAAGGCACCCGATGCGCCCGATCGGCTGCGCGGCGGTGAAATCCAGGTCAACGATAACCAGATCAGCATGCGGCGGCATTCGCCGGCGATGCGCGCGACGCTGTCGGCGGTGCTGCTGCTCGGCGCCGACGACATCAGCTTTACCGACAACCAGGTCGAGATTGAAAACGACGTGCTGTTCATCACCAGCGTGCTCGCGGTGGCGCTCAGCCTGCGCGTTGCCAGCAACCGCGTGCAGGAGGCGGTGCTCAACGGGCTGCTGTCGATCATCAGCTATGGCTTTCTCAACACCACCGCCGGCAACCAGACGACGCATTGCATCCTGGCGGCGGGGCTGCCGAACGGGCTGATCGATGCGCCCAACACGACGCTGCTCGGGTTGTTCAGCAAGGACATCTGCAACGCGTTCACGCGCGGCGGTGACAAGATGTCGAACACCATCGGCGTCAATGCCGGCCAGGCAATCAAGGCATAGGGGGAGCGATCATGGCCAATACCCGCCGCACCGGCGCCAGCATCGACAGCGAGGCCGTCGCCACCGAACTGCTCGACCTGGGCGAAGTATCCGAACGCGCCCGGCTCGCCGCCTATGGCCTTTCGGCACCGCTGCTGGTGGTACGCGCCGGGCAGATGGACCGCGAGATCGCCCGGATCGCCGCCGAACGCGGCGCCGATGATCCCGAAGTCGCCGAACGCACCGCGGCGCGCGATGCCCATGCCGCGCGCACCCGGCTTGTCGCTGCCGAGCTCGGCCGCGTCCGGGTCACGCCGGTGGTGCCGGCGGCGGGCAATGCGGCCTTGCGCGGTCGCGTCACCCGCAGCGGCACGCCGGTTGCCGATGCCAAGGTGGTGATCGAGGGCGGCGACCGCATCGTCCACGCCTGCACCGACGCGCAAGGGGGTTATGCGCTGCAGGTGCTTGCCGATACCGACCTGAACCTGTCGGTGCGCACCAGCGACGGCGAGACGGCGTTTCGCGACACCAGCGCCAGCAGCTATGCGCCCGGGCAACAGGCCGAGCGCGAGATCGATCTCGATGGCGCGAAGCCGCCGTGCGACCTCGATGATCCGCCGAAAACCGTCGCCGTGCCGCCGCTGGTCGGTGAAAAGCCTGAAACCGCCCGGGCAGCGCTCGACAAGGCCGGACTGAAGCTCGGCAATATCGGCGAAGCGCCGGTGGCCGCGAACCAGGTCGGGTTGGTCGTCAAGCAGGCGCCCGAGGCCGGCAGCGTCGTCGCGATCGGCAGCCCGGTCGATATCGTGGTCGGCATCACCAAGCCGGTGACGGTCGATGTGCCGAAACTGGTCGGCGAGAAGCCCGAGACGGCCCGGAAGTTGCTCGCCGAAGCGGGCCTTGCGCTCGGCAAGGTCGGCGAGGCCGAGGCACCCGAGGCGCAGGCCGGGCTGGTCATCGCGCAGGCGCCCGAGGCAGGGAAGGCGGTCGCGCCCGGCGGCGCCGTCGACATCACCATCGGCTTGGCAGCGCCGAAAACCGTCGACGTGCCGAAACTGATTGGCGAGAAGGAGGCGGCGGTCCCGGAAATCCTCAAAAAGGCCGGGCTGGTTCTCGGCAAGACCGGGCAGGCGCCCAACGCCAATGTGGGACTTGTTATCGGCCAGGCGCCCGATGCCGGCACGGCGGTTGCGCCCGGCAGCGCGGTCGATATCGTCGTCGGCAGCCCGATGACGACGCCCGATACGGTCACCGTGCCGCCGCTGACCGGGCAGACGCCCGACGTTGCCAAGCAACTGCTTGCGCGCGTCAAGCTGGTGCTCGGCAAGGCGACAAACACCCCATCGACCACTGCAAATGTCGGGCTGGTGGTCAGCCAGACGCCGGCGGCGGGCGCGGCAGTGGCGGTCGGCAGCGCCGTCGACATCGGCGTGGGCGCGCCACGGATCGTGGTCAACCCGGGCATTCCCGGCCGGCCGGTGGCGTCACCGCGGCAGGCGCCGAAGGCGGAGACAAAGCCCGCAAAACAGGCCAAGCCGGCCAAGCCCCGCGGCGGCGGCTGATCGCATGGCCGCAGCGGCGCCCCCGAAGCACAAGCCGGCGAAGGCCGCAGCGCCGGCAAAACATGGCCTGCAGGCCAAGCTGATGGTCGGCGCTGCCAACGACCGCTTCGAGCATGAGGCTGATCGTGCCGCGCAGCGGATCGGCAGCGGCGCCCCGTCACCGGCGTCGCCGCCGCCGATGCTGTCGGGGCTCGGGGCGCAAAGGCAGGCCGTGCTGCCGACTGCCGGCCCCGAGCGCCGCAAGGACGAAACCACTGCGCCGCCCGAAAAGCGTGCCCAGCGCAAGGCAGCAGCCGCGCCCAACCCGTCGCGCCAGGACCGCTCGCCAAAGCCGCAGCGCGCCCAGCGCGACCCGACGCCAACCGGGGAAGCGGTCGTCGATGTCGGCGGCGGCGAGGCCCCGCCGGCGGTCGAAGGCGCCATCCAACGCATGAAAAGCCGCTCGGCGCCCGGCCTCGACCCCGGCACGCGCAGCCGGGTCGAAGCCGCCGTCGGCAGCGATCTCGGCGGGGTGCGCGTCCACGCCGACAGCGCCGCCGCCGGCGCCGCCAATGCGCTCGGCGCGCGCGCCTTCACGGTCGGCCGCGACATGTTCTTCGGCGCCGGCCAGTATCAGCCGGCGACCACTGGTGGCCAGAAGCTAATCGCCCATGAGGCGGCGCACACCGTCCAGCAGCGCGGCGGCTCGGCGAATGCCCAGCGCGTGCAGCGGGCCGGCAATGCGAAGAACAAGCCGAAATCGACCGCGCCGGTGACCCAGGCGAGCAAGGTCGAGGGCAAGGACTGGTCGATCGACGTGACGCCGACGAAGGCGGCGCCCGCAGGCGGCACCATCCATGTGCCGCGCCTTGAACTGCCCAAGGTGCTCGAATCGCTGAAAGGCTCCGCCAACACGACGATCGGTCCGGCGTCGGCGAGCGGGACTCTGCCGGTCGAAAACCAGCCCTATACGCGCAATCCGCAAGCGTCGCGCACCGATCGCGAGGATGGCCCGGCGTTCGAAAAATGGGTCGATTACATGCGCGCCAACGCTTCGGCGGCGGTCCAGACGAAGCTGGCGACGCAGCTGAAGGCGCAGACCGACAGCGCCCCGATCAGCAATGCCGCGGGCAAGGATGTCTATGTCCTAAAGCGCAAATCCTTGAAAAGCGACAGCCTCGACACGCTACTCGTCGGCACCATCGAGGAACTGTCGCAGCATGACGGCGTGCTGCGGCCAATGCTGAAGCGCAACAGCGGTGCCGCCACCGAATATGACGCCGATCACATCCTCGAGGACCAGCTCGGCGGGCTCGATACCGCCGACAACATGTGGTTGCTCGACCGTTCGTACAATCGCTCGGTCGGGTCGACGATCAAGGCGCGCATCGATGCTTCGATCAACAGCGTGCTCGAAAAGGCCTCGACCGAGGCTGAGCGCCAGCGCGACGAATCGAATGTCGTGCTGACCAACCCGCTGCCCGACGATGTCCAAGAGGTAAAGAAGCAGTGGTCGCTGGTCTTCGACACCGTTGCAGAAGGCAAGTTCGGCAATGCCCCCAAGGATTACTGGACGCGCGAGGATATCAAGAACGCGACGCATCTGAAGCTTTTCGCGGCGCTGAGCGAACCCGAACTGGCCAAACAGGGCTTCAAATACGACCCCAGCCAGAAGCCCAAGCGCATCAACGTCTATCCCGATCGCAACGGCGGCACCGCGACGGCGTTCAAGGTTGCCGACGACGGCAAGTCGCTGAAAGTGCCGTACCAGATTTTCCGCGGCGTTTATGCGGTCGGCGACACGGTGCCGTTCGACCCGAAGGTGCTTGCCACCAACGGCACGGTGATCTCGCAGATCGAGGTCGAGTATCAGAAGAAGGACAAGAAAAAGACCGATGGCTCGCTGGTCACGGCGACCGGCACGGTCGATGTCAAGCACGACACACAATTGGGATTCGGCGGCTACATCACGCGCGACAGCATCCGCAACGTCTTCGCCAATGCCAAGTTCAAGCCGCTGAGCCCGATCAATTTCTCTAATGTCGGCATCAGTACCGAAGGCGATCTGGTCGCCAGCGGCGCAGTCGCTGCCACCAAGGCACTGTTCCCGGGGCTGCAGGTGCCGATTTTCCTGCGCGGCTCCGACATCGGCATGAGCTTTCCGCTGCCTACCGAAGAGCTCAGCCTCGGTCCGGTCAGCGTCACCGATGCGGCGATCGAGATGGGGGTCGGCGACAACGGCTTCTTCATGCAGGGGTCGGCCGGCATCCTGATCAAGGATATTGGCAAGGGCACGATCTCGGCGCGCACCGAAAAGGGCGATGTCATCCTCAGCGGCGACCTGGCGCTCGACATGGATTTCCTCGACCAGGCGAACCTCAAGGTCGTCTACTCGCTGGCGAAGGACGATTTCACCGCGACCGCCACGATCGGCGTTGCCAAGGGCAAGTTGCCGGGAGTCGAATCGGGCAGCGTCACCATCACTGTCACGCGCAGCAGCGTCGCTGCGGTGGGATCGCTCAGCCTAGGCGGCATAATGGCGGGCAGCACCGTCACGATCGGCTATGCCCCCGAAACCGGGCTGCTGATCGAAGGCAAGGACCTGCCGCTGCCCGTTGCCAAGCTGCCAGGCGTCAGCGACGCCAAGCTGACCGTGCGCGCGGTGCGCAACCCGGATACGCTGGCCTGGTCGATCACCGGTGGCGGCAAGGCGGCGCTGTCGGCGGGCGGCGCCAGTGGCACGCTCGACATCATGGTCGACGGCACCGCGGTTACCTTCAGCGGCAGGGTCGATGTCGCCAAAGGCCCGGCGACCGGCTGGCTGCAAATCACCGGCACCAACCGCGCCATCGACGACACCGGCCAGCCCATCGAGAACGGCCCGGTCGGCGACCTGCACATCTGGGGCAAGGGCGAAGCGTCGATCGCTTTTGGCAAGATCCTGACCGGCACCGCCGGCATCGAATATACCCCCGACGGCCGGGTCATCGTATCGGGCGAGATCGCGCTGCCGCCGACATATGACCTGTTCCCCAAAAAGGACCTGTCGCCCAAGGAACCGCTGTTCCATGTCGCGCCGCCGGACTTTCCCATCTGGGGGGTCAAGGTCGGCCCGGTCGGGTTCGGAATCTTTGCCTTTGTCGACGCGTCGATTACGGCGGAGGCGTTCGTCGGCCCGGGCCAGTTGCGCGACGCCAAAGTTCAGGCGACGCTCGACCTCGACAAGCCCGAGGAGGCCCAGGTCGATGGCCATGCGCAGTTCTTCGTGCCGTCTTACGCCGGGCTGACGCTCGATGTTGGCGGCGGCGTCAAGGCGCAGGTCGCGGTCGCCTTCGTCAAGGGCCGGGTCGGGCTGTATGGCAAGCTCGGGCTGGGCATCGACGGCAGCTTCGACGTCGATGTCCACTGGAACCAGCAGGACGGTTTTGCCGTCGGTGCCGAGGCCAAGATCGCGGCGCGGCCGAAATTTGAGATCGGCGTCAATGCCTCGATCACCGCCGGCGTCGATGTCGGGCTGTTCGACATCGACAAGACCTGGGGCCCTTGGGAAAAACCGCTCGGATCGTTCGGCCCCGACATGGAATTGAGCGCGACCTTCCCGATGGGCTGGTCGGAGAAGAACGGCCTCGACATCGACCCCGGCAAGATCGTCATCGAAAAGCCCAGCCTCGATGCCAAGGCCATCATGAAGGGCGCATTCGACATGCT
>JANOCM010000623.1:0-8340 GCA_031412175.1 Alphaproteobacteria bacterium | reverse complement strand
TGCCGGGGTGGTGAAGCGCGCCAAGATCCTCGCGGCGTGCCTGCCGTCGCTGTTGCTGGCGCTGTTGCCGCTCGGCGTGATCCTGCTGCGCGACTGGCGCGCGCTGCTGGTGGCGGTGCCGCTGTGCCTGCTCGGGGCGCTGTGCGCGGCGCTGCAGCAGCTGCTGATCGGCCGCCCGCAGAAACGCAGCACCTTTCGCCGCCGCCAAAGTGGCTCGATGCTGCTGGCGATCAGCGAATATGTGATGGCCGGCGGCTTTTCGGGTACCGCTGCGCTGCTGGTGCAGGGCTCGCCGTGGGCGGTGGTGCCGGCGGCGGTGAGTCTCGCGGTGCTCGGGGTGTCGTGGCTGGTGCGGACGGAGCGCTAGCGCTCGATCGTTGCCATCCGTTGCCGGCGACGCTACACACTGAACCATATGGTTCAGCATCTCCCCGCTCGCCTCGATGCCTCCTTCGCCGCGCTGTCGGATGCGACGCGGCGCGGCATCGTCGAGCAGCTCGGCGCTGGCGACGCCTCGATCACCGATCTTGCCGCGCGGTTCGGCATGACGCTGACGGGAATCAAGAAGCACGTCGGCGTGCTGGAACAGGCGGGGCTTGTCACGACCGCCAAGGTCGGGCGCGTCCGCACCTGCAGCTTCGGCCGCGGCGGCCTCGCCGAAGAGGCGGCGTGGATCGAACACTACCGCCAGCTCTGGGCAGCGCGCTTTGATGAACTCGATAACGTCGTCGCTGCGTTGAAACACAGGGAGAGCAGCGATGAACGACAATCATGACGCGCCGAACCGCACCACGACCGAACGCCGCTCGGACCTCGAACTGGTGGTGACGCGCCTCTTCGACGCGCCGCCGCGCCTGGTGTCCGAGGCCTGGACCAGGGCCGAGCTATTCATCCAGTGGTGGGCGCCGAAATCGATGGGCGTGCCGCTGCGGTCTTGCGAAATGGATGTCCGCGTCGGCGGCGGCTACCGGCTCGAATTCGGGCATGATGCCGAAAGCGCGATGGCGTTCTTCGGCCAGTATCTCGAAGTCGTGCCCGGCGAGCGGCTGGTCTGGACCAACGCGGAGGATGGCGACGCGCCGGTCACCACGGTGACGTTCGCGGACCAGGGCGGCAAGACGCTGCTGGTCCTCCGCGAACTTTACCCGTCAAAGGCGGCGCTCGATGGGGCCATTGCCGGCATGCCGGAGGTCACCGCCGAGCAGTTCGAGCAGCTGGACGCGCTGCTCGCCAGCCAAGGCGTGCGTATGACGGAGCACTAGTTCGGCGGGTCGAAGCCTCAATCGTGCCAGGTCACCCCGTCGCGCTCGGTCAGCGCGATCGCGGCCGTCGGGCCCCAGTTCCCCGCCGCGTACGGCTTCGGCGCCATCCCCGTCGCGGTCCAGCCGGCGCGGATCGCGTCGATCCAGGTCCATTGCGCCTCGACCTCGTCGCGGCGCACGAACAAGGTCTGCTTGCCCTCGATCAGGTCGAGCAGCAGGCGTTCATAGGCGATGCGGCGGCGGACATCGGCAAAGGCATTGGCCATGCCGATATCGAGCGGCACCGATCGCAGTTTCAGCCCGTCGCGGTCGAGGCCGGGGGCTTTCGCCATCATCGAAAGGCCGACATTTTCATCGGGCTGCAGGCTGATCACCAGCTTGTTGGCGGCCAGCGGTGCGTCACCGAACATCGAATGCGGCACCGGCTTGAACTGGATGATGATCTCGCTCATCCGCTCGGGCAGCCGCTTGCCGGTGCGCAGGTAAAACGGCACGCCCTGCCAGCGCCAATTGTCGACATGCGCCTTCAGCGCCACGAACGTCTCGATCTGCGACGCGCCGCCCAGTTCCTCGGCATAGCCCTTGACCGGCTGGCCGGCGATGGCGCCGGCGCCATATTGGCCGCGGACGCTGCAGCCTTCGACATTGTGGCGGTCGATCGGCCGCAGCGCACGCAGCACCTTGACCTTTTCATCGCGCACCGACGTCGGGTCGAAATTCGCCGGCGGCTCCATGGCGACCAGCGCCAGCAGCTGCAGCATATGGTTCTGTACCATGTCGCGCAGCGCGCCCATGCCGTCATAATAGCCGGCGCGGCCCTCCAGCCCGACGGTTTCGGCGATGGTTATCTGGACATGGTCGATGCCGCGGGCGTTCCACAACGGCTCGAACAGTGCATTGCCGAAGCGCAGCGCCAGCAGGTTCTGCACGGTTTCCTTGCCGAGATAATGGTCGATGCGGAAGGTGCGATCCTCGGGGTAGGCGGCGGCGACGGCATCGTTGATGGCGCGGCTCGAGGCAAGGTCGGAGCCCAATGGCTTTTCGAGCGCCAGCCGCACCCCCGGCCCGGCGAGGCCGCCGGCCGACAGCCCGGCGATCGTCGGGCCGAACAGGCTGGGCGCCGTCGACAGGAAAATGGCGAGATTGGCCTTGTCGCCGGCCGCCTCGGCGAGCGCGCCGAATCCGGCAGGATCGCTGGCATCGAGTGAGACATAGCTGAGGCGATCGAGGAAACGTTGCACCTGCGCCGCCGGCCGCCGCTCTGCCTCGACGAACTCCTCGAGCGCCGCCGCGGCAAGCGCCACATACTCGGCCGTGTCGTGCGCGCTGCGCGCGGTCGCGATGATCTTCAGGCAATCGGGCAGCAGGCCATCGGCATCGAGGCCGAACAGCGATGGGATCAGCATGCGCTTTGCCAGGTCGCCGGTGGCGCCGAACAGCAGCAGATGGGTGCAGGGATTGGCCATGCCCTGCGTTTAGCGGCGGATGCGCCGCAGGGGAATGGCGTTCGGCCGTACTCCAATCGTCATGCCGAACTTGTTCGGCATCCACCGTTGCGCAGGAAGCGCCCGTGGACGGACAAGCAGTACAGCGGGCGCGATGGATGCCGAAACACGTTAGGCATGGCGAGGTTCTTGCGGAACGCTCAGGCGAGGCCGAGACGCGCCGCGACCGCCAGCACCGGCGTGCCGGCGGGGATGACCAGGATCGCCGCCGGGTCACGGCTGTCGATGACCGCGACGGCGCCCTTGGGGCAGAGTTTCAGGCACTTGGTTTCGACAAGGCGCGTGCGGGCGCGCTTCGGCTTGGGCAGGTCGAGCGCCCGGCGCAGCGCCTTGCCGAGCGGCTGGTCGCCGTCGGCGCCGAAGCCGCCGCCAAGCTTCTTGCCGCATTTGGCGCAGATGGCGATCAGGCTGGTTGCCTGGTGGGAGATGGCGCGAATGGGCTTGGTCATCATGTTCCAACGTCCTGCCATGATGATGGGTTTCGCAGGCTACCGGCGTCGCTACATTCGACCACATGACCATAGCTCTCATCGGCGCCGGCTGCTCCGGCTTCACCACCGCCAAGCGGCTGCGCGACGCCGGGCTGGCGTTCGACTGGTTCGAGGCGTCGGACCGCATCGGCGGCAACTGGGCCTACCAGAACCCCAACGGCATGAGCTCGGCGTATCAGTCGCTGCACATCGACACGTCGAAGACGCGGCTGCAGTTCGAGGAATTTCCGGTGCCGGCGGACTGGCCGGATTTCCCGCATCACAGCCTGATCGCCGGCTATTTCAACGCCTATGTCGATCATTTCGGCCTGCGCGACCTGGCGCAGTTCGAAACACCGGTGACCAAAGTGGCGCGCCGCGGCGACGGCGGCTGGGACGTGACGACGCGAAAGGGCACTGCCGCCTATGCCACCGTCGTTGTCGCCAACGGCCACCACTGGTCGCCGAACCGCCCCGAATGGCCCGGGCAGTTCGACGGCACCATCATCCACGCCCATGACTACGAGACGCCGTTCGCGCCCGTTGATTGTGTGGGGAAGCGTGTCGTCGTCGTCGGCCTCGGCAACAGCGCCGTCGATATCGCGTCGGAGCTCGGCCAGCGCTCGATCACCGAAAAGCTGTTCGTCTCGACGCGCCGCGGCGTCTGGGTGCTGCCGAAATTCCTCAACGGCAAGCCGGTCGACAAGACGCCGATGCCGTCGTGGTTCCCGTTGCCGCTGGCGCGTGCTCTCGGCCGCCGCGCCGTCATCCGCGCCATCGGCCGGATGGAGGATTACGGCCTGCCGACCCCCGATCACCGGCCGCTCGACGCGCATCCGACGGTCAGCGGCGAATTTCTCACCCGCATGTCGAACGGCGATATCACGCCCAAGCCGGCGATCGAACGCTTCGATGGCCGCAACGTCCATTTCACCGATGGCAGCGTCGAAGCCGCCGATGTGATCATCACCGCCACCGGCTACAACATCGACTTTCCGTTCCTCAGCGAGACGGACGCCCGCGTCACCGACAACCACATCCCGCTGTTCAAGCGGATGGTGCAGGCCGATCCAGCGCTGCACGGCCTGTGGTTCATGGGGCTGGCGCAGGCGTTGCCGACCCTGGTCAATCTCGCCGAGCAGCAATCGAAGCTGCTGGTGGCGTATCTGACCGGGCGTTATGCGCTGCCCGATCCGGCGACGATGGCGCGGGTGATCGCCGAGGACGAAAAGAAATATCAGGCGCATTATTATGCCAGCCGGCGTCACACGATGCAGGTCAATTTCGAACCCTATGCCGCCGACCTGGTCCGCGAAACCGCCGCCGGGGCACGACGCGTGAAGGTTGCGGCATAAGGGGGCGGGGGTATAACGGCGCTGGCGGCGTAGTGTGGGAATGCGCTAGGACAGTCCCGACTTCATGCCATTTTTCCTGCCCCTCCTCCTGGTGGCGATGCCGGCGCCGGCCATCCCGGCGACGCATGACGATCCGCGCAGACTGATACCCGTCCAGCGGCCGCCGGTCGTTGCGGGCCAGGCCGCGTGCGGCGAGGTGCCGGCGCGACCGCTGACTCTGCCTGATCTCGTCGATATCGCACTGTGCCGCAATCTGCAGACGTCCGTGTCCTGGGCCAGCGTCCGCGCCGCCGGTGCCGGGGTCGGCATCGCGCGATCGGCCTATTTGCCGAATGTCGATCTCAATATCGGCCCGACGCTCAATCGCAGCGATTTTCGGGGTGGCGGCAGCGATACCAGCGTCAACAGCGGTGCCAGCCTGGCCGTCAGCTATCTGCTGTTCGATGGCGGTGGCCGCGCCGCGCGGGTTGCCGCCGCCGATGCCCGGCAGCGCGCCGCCTTTGCGCAATATGCCGATGCGGCGCAGGCTGTCGTGCTCGATACCGTCGCGGCCTATAATAATCTGCTCGCCAATCGTGCCGTCGAGACGGCCAATATCGCCAATGTCGCCTTTGCCCGGCAATCGCGCGACCTCGCCGCGGCGCGCCGCAACGCCGGCGTCGCCACCAGCGCCGACCGGCTGCAGGCCGAAACGTCGCTGTCGCAGGCCGAGCTGACGCTGATCCAGACGCGCGGCAATATCGAGACATCGGCGGCGCAGCTGGCGGTGACGATCGGCCTGCCGCCGCAGGTGAAGCTCGCGCTGGCTGCGCCGGCGCCGCTCGCCACCGGGCAGCTGCTGCAATCGGGCGCCGACGCGCTGATCGCCGACGCCGAACGCCTGCGCCCCGATCTCGCCGCCGCGCGCGCCAATGTCGACAGTGCGGAGGCCAATGTCCGCGCGCAGCAGTCCGCCGGCCGGCCGAGCCTCGGTGTCACGGCGTCGAACAACCTGTCGGCGACCGATACGCGCTTCAACAGCAACAGCGGCGCCATCGGGCTGTCATTGTCGATCCCGATCTTTTCAGGGTTCAACCAGCGCTACAGCATCGCGTCGGCACGGGCGGAGGCCGAACGCCAGGCAGCGCTCGCCGAACAGACGCGCCAGCAGGCCGGGCTGTCGGTTTATACGAATTTTGTCAGTTTGCGCGTGGCGCTCGCCAGCCTCGAAACCGCGCGCGTGCTGATCGCCAGCGCCACCGAATCGGCCAATCTGGCGCAAGGCCGCTATCGCGCCGGCGTCGGCCTGTTCGCCGATCTGCTGAACGCGCAAAGTGCGCTGGCGTCGGCGCGGCAGCAGCTCGTGCAAAGCGAATTCAACGTCCGCAACGCCAATGCCAATCTGGCGCGCGCGATCGGCGGCATCGGCGAGGCAATCGATGCAGAACGGTGACCTGACATGACACGGCGCAACTGGATCATCCTCGGCGTCATCATCGCCGCCATCGCCGCCTGGTTCGGCTGGCGTGCGCTCAACCCGCCGCCGGTCATCGACCCGTTCAAGACCCAGGCGATCGCACGCGGCGACCTGACCGAGGAAATCACTGCCAACGGCGTCATCAACCCGGTGCGCGTCGTGTCGGTCGGCACCCAGGTGTCGGGGACCGTCCAGTCGCTCTACGCCGATTTCAACGATCGCGTCGTTGCCGGCCAGGTGTTGCTGCGGCTCGACCCGGCGCTGTTCAATTCGCGGCTGCAGGCCAGTCAGGCGGCGCTGGCCAACGCCCGCGCTACGGCAGCGCTGCAGGCCGCCAACGCCCGCCGCGCCGGCGAACTGGTCGGCAAGGACTATATCAGCCGGCAGGATTATGAAACTACGCTGGCGAGCGCCAAGACTTCGGCGGCAAGTGTCTCGCAGGCCGAGGCGCAGGTCCGCCAGGATGCCGCCAACCTCGATTTCAGCGTCATCAAGTCGCCGGTTTCGGGAGTCGTCATCAGCCGCCAGATCGACATCGGCCAGACGGTCGCAGCGTCGTTCAACACGCCGACGCTGTTCCAGATCGCCCGCGACCTGACGCAAATGCAGATCGAAGCATCGGTGGCCGAGGCCGATATCGCCCGGGTGCAGCCGGGCCAAGCGGTCAATTTCACCGTCGATGCCTATGGCGCCCGGCAATTCCGCGGCACCGTCGAGCAGATCCGGCTCAATCCGACGACGCAGCAGAATGTCGTCACCTATACCGTGATCGTTCGCGCGGCGAACCCCGATGGCGCACTGCTGCCGGGCATGACCGCCAACGCCAGCTTCATCGTCGCCGAAAAGCGCAATGTCGTGCTGCTGCCGACCGCGGCGCTGTCGTTCAAGCCGGTCGACTGGAAGCCGGTGCGCGGCCCGCGCAATCGCCCGCGCGATCCCGACGAGGTCACTGTGTTCGTCGAGGTTGGCGGCAAGGCCGAGCCTCGCGCCTTGAAACTCGGCGCCTCGGATGCCGATTTCAGCGAGGTGGTTTCGGGCAATCTGAAACCCGGCGAGTTGATCATCATCGGCAAGTCGGTCGACGACAAGGCCAAGGGCGGCATCTTTTCCGGCCCGCCCGAAAGCAAGTACAAGAACGGCAAGGACGGCGAGACGACGAGTTCGACGAAGCCCAAATGACCGTGCTGCTCAGCCTTGGCGATGTCATCAAGGACTATCAGTCCGAGGCCGGTACGTTTCGCGCGCTGCATGGCGTCAACCTCGAGGTTGCCAAGGGCGAGTTCATGGCGATCATGGGACCGTCGGGGTCGGGCAAGTCGACGCTGATGAACATCATCGGCTGCCTCGATACGCCGACGACCGGCACCTATCGCTTCGAAGGCACCGACACCGCGACGCTGTCGGAAAGCGCGCTGGCAAAGCTCAGGAACGCCGGCATCGGCTTCATTTTCCAGCAGTTCAACCTGCTGCCGCGGCTGTCGGCGCTCGCCAATGTGGCGCTGCCGATGGTCTATTCGGGCGTGTCGGCGCGTGATCGCAATGTGCGCGCGCAGGTGCTGCTCGAAAGCGTCGGGCTCGGCGACAAGCCGAAATCGCGGCCCAGCCAGCTGTCGGGCGGGCAGCAGCAGCGCGTTGCGGTGGCGCGCAGCCTCGCCAACAATCCCGAACTGCTGCTCGCCGACGAACCGACCGGGGCGCTCGACACGAAAACCGGCGTCGAGGTGCTGGCGCTGTTCCGCGCGCTCAACGAGGACAAGGGGGTGACGGTGGTGATCGTCACCCATGATCCCGAAGTGGCACGCGCCACCAACCGCGTGGTCCGTATCCAGGATGGTGCGGTGTTCTACGACGGACCGCCGACCGAGGCGGCGTTGTACGGCCATGCCGAAGCGGAGGCCGTGTGATGCCGACCCCCTCGCCCTCACCCTTGCACCCGCCAAGTGGCGGGCGGGCCCCTCCCTCTCCCCGAACGGGAGAGGGGTAGATGATCGGTACGATGCTCGCCGAAGCGTGGAGTGCGCTGATCGCCAACCGGTTGCGGTCGGCGCTGACGATGTTGGGCATGATCATCGGCGTCGCCGCGGTCATCCTGATGCTCGCCATCGGCGGCGGCGTGCAAAAACAGGTGTCGGATTCGATCTCGGGGCTGGGCTCCAACATGCTGATCGTCACCGCCGGCAGCAGCCGCCAGGGGCCATTGAGCGGCGGCGCCGGCTCCGGCGCGACGTTGCGGATCGAGGATGCCGACGCAATCATGCGCATCGACAATGTCGTCGCCGCGGCGCCATCAAC
>JANOCM010000622.1:0-3200 GCA_031412175.1 Alphaproteobacteria bacterium | reverse complement strand
AGCCGCGAATACAGCCGCTCGACCATGCGCGGCACCAGCGGGCTGATGCTGCTGTTGTGGATCTCGTAACTGTCGATGTCGGCGACGCCGATCCGCGCCAACCCTTCGCGCACCGGCGCCTCGCGGCCGACGAGCACCGGCTCGCCATAGCCCGAATTGCGATAATTGACCGCGGCGCGGAGCACCACCTCCTGCTCGGCTTCGGCAAAGACGCAGCGGCGCGGCCGCGCCTTGGCCGCCTCGACGGTGCCGGCGAGAATCGAGGTCGTCGGGTTCAGCCGGCTGCGCAATTCGGTGCGATAGGCGGCTTCGTCGAAGAACGGCTTGCGCGCCACGCCCGAAGCCATCGCCGCCTTGGCGACGGCGGTGGGGATTTCCTCGATCAGCCGCGGGTCGAACGGCGCCGGGATGATGTATTCGCGGCCAAAGGTGCGCGCCTTGCCGCCATAGGCCGCGGCAACCTCGTCGGGCACCTGCATCCGCGCCAGCGCCGCGATGGCGTTGGCGGCGGCGAGCTTCATTTCCTCGTTGATCGAGGTCGCCCGCACGTCGAGCGCACCACGGAACAGATAGGGGAAGCACAGGACATTGTTGACCTGGTTGGGGTGGTCGCTGCGCCCGGTGGCGACGATGGCATCGCTGCGCACCTTGGCGACATCGTCGGGGGTGATTTCGGGATCGGGGTTGGCCATGGCAAAGATGATCGGATTGGCCGCCATCGAAGCGACCATCGCCTCACTGACTGCGCCCTTCTGCGACAGGCCGAGGAAGATGTCGGCACCGCGCATGGCTTCCTCAAGCGTGCGGTCCTCGGTCACGGCGGCATGGGCGGATTTCCACTGGTTCATGCCCTTTTCGCGGCCCTGGTAGATGACGCCGTTGGTGTCGCACATCAGGACGTGGCGGACACCATAAGCCTTGATCAGCTCGGTGCAGGCGATGGCGGCCGCCCCGGCGCCGTTCACCACCATCTTGGCGTCTTCCGCCTTGCGCCCGGTCAAGTGGAGCGCGTTGATGAGGCCGGCGGCAGCGACGATCGCGGTACCATGCTGGTCATCGTGAAAGACCGGAATGTTCATCCGTTCCTTCAGCGTCGTCTCGATGATGAAGCACTCGGGCGCCTTGATGTCTTCGAGGTTGATGCCGCCAAAGCTCGGCTCCATCAGTTCGACCGCGTCGATGAAGCGGGTAACGTCTTCGGTGGCAAGCTCGATGTCGATCGAATCGATGTCGGCAAAGCGTTTGAACAGCACTGCCTTGCCCTCCATCACCGGCTTCGATGCCAGCGCGCCGAGATTGCCGAGGCCGAGAATGGCGGTGCCGTTGGAGATGACGGCGACGAGGTTGCCCTTGATCGTGTAGTCATAGGCAGCATCGGGATCGGCAGCGATGGCGCGCACCGGCGCGGCGACCCCGGGGGAGTAAGCGAGGCTGAGGTCGCGCTGCGTCGCCATCGGTTTCGACGCGATGATGTCGAGCTTGCCCGGCCGGCCGCCCATGCGGTGAAAGGCCAGCGCCTCGCGGTCGCCGAAATCGTCGGTAATGTCGTCGGGCACGAGCGGCTCTCCTTGTGAGCGCCTTGATAGGGGGTGGTTACGGACTCGGGCAAGCGAAACTCCCCCGGCCAGGGCGATAGCCGGCAGTCGAGGGCCGGCCTGCTGCCGATATTGCGGCCGGGTAACATGCCCGCGACCTGCAGTTGACGCGCGGGGTAGGGCTTCTACCGTCGCGAGCAATCGCGGGGGTATCTTGATATGGCATTGGAATTGGCCAAGGGCTGGGACGGCTACGACCGCGACATGAAGAATCACCAAAGCAGTCTTTCGGGCGATGAACTGCTGGCATTGGCGAACACCATCATCAACATGTCCGGACTTAAGGCGGCCGGGGACGGCGTGGGTGAATTCTGGAAGGTGCTGTCTTACGAACTTCAGAACAATCGGGTCTGGGTCACCAAGGGTATCCATGAAATCGACGACCGGCCGCACTTCAACATCTGCATGACCAGAATATTTTACGAGCAGACCATCGAAGCCTTCGTCCTGAAGGTCGGTGACGGCTTTTCGGTCACCTCGCCGCCCTCTGCGCTGAAAGGCATCGAGGGCAAGACCGTCACCAGAAAATTGTTCGACTATCGTGTCTCGGGACTTTCGGCCCGGCTGAACGGCACCTTTCAAACCTATCCGGCGATGTATTCGCTCGGCTCCCGGGCGCGCGATCGCCGCATGAGCATGTCGATCGGCAATTCGAACAAGGATCCGACGCGCGCCGAGGTCAAGGAGGCCAACAAGCCGGTCACCAAGCCGGTCAAGAAATAAGCCGCGCGTGATGTGATCGTGGCGCGTCGCGCCGCGCTTCCAGCCTGACCCGAATCTCGTTAACGCTGCGATGCAGTGAGCACCCCCACCGCCTCCCCGATGATCGTGCAGTATCTCGCCCTGAAGGACGCGGCGCCCGATTGCCTGCTGTTTTTCCGCATGGGCGATTTCTACGAACTGTTCTTCGACGATGCCGCCGCCGCCGCGGCAACGCTCGACATCGCACTGACTAAGCGCGGCGAACACGCCGGCGTGCCGATCCCGATGTGCGGCGTCCCGGTACATGCGGCCGAGGGTTATCTGGCAAGGCTGATCCGCGGCGGCCACCGTGTCGCCATCGCCGAACAGATCGAAGACCCGGCGGAAGCCCGCAAGCGACCGGGCAAGAGCATCGTCGCCCGCGCCATCACCCGCGTCGTCACGCCCGGCACGCTGACCGAGGCCAATCTGCTCGAACCCAAGCGCGCCAACTGGCTGGCAGCGGTCGCGCCGGGACCGGTGACCGGGCTGGCGTGGTGCGACCTGTCGACCGGCGCCTTCGCCACGCGTGCCTGCCTGGCCGCAGAATGGCCCGCCGAGCTGGCGCGGCTGAACCCCGCCGAACTGATCGCGCCCGAAGGCTGGGATGGTTTCGCGCATCCCGAGCGCAGTCGAGGGACGCCGCGACCGCCTCTGGAATTCACGCCGGCGCGCGGGGAGGCGCGGTTGAAGGCGCGCTTCGGCGTGGCGACGCTCGAGGGTTTCGGGGCATTCTCGCCGGCCGAGATCGCCGCCGCCGGCGCGCTGCTCGCCTATGTCGATGCGACCGCCAAGGGCGCGGTGCCACTGCTCGGGCCACCGCGCCCCGAGCAGCCGGGCAGCACCATGGCGATCGACGCGGCA
>JANOCM010000621.1:0-5618 GCA_031412175.1 Alphaproteobacteria bacterium | reverse complement strand
CATCGCCAGCATTCGCCGGGTGACGGCAAAGCCGCCGAAGATGTTGACGCTGGCCAGCACGACCGCGATCAGCCCGAGCCATTTCGAAGTGAAAAAGGGCCTCCGGCAGTTGGGGCCTTAGGCCTCAAACCCCATTTTGATGGCCTTCGGCAGCGCAGCGTTGTGCTATCGAGCAGGAAATGGGGTCTGGGGCCCGCGGCCCCAGCCGCCGGAGGTTCTTCCCGCTACTCCGCCGCTTCCGCCAGTTCCGGCCGTCGCGCGGCCGCCGGTGCTTTGGCGAAGACCATCTCCTGCGCCAAATCGCCTTCGCGCAATTCCTTGCGGTCGTGCTTGTAGTTGGCGGTGACCATCCACGGCGCGCGGGTGCCCGATTTCGGCAGCGCATCGGCGCCGCGCTGGACGTAGCCGGATGACAGGTCCATCGCGAGGCGTTCGGGCTGCACGTCGGGCGCCGGGGTCGGCGTGGCGATCGCGGTGCCCGTCGCCTTCATGCGATTGAGCAGCCGGCCGACATATTCGGCGATCAAGTCCGACCGCAGCGTCCAGCTGGCGTTGATATAGCCGAAGCTGACGGCAAGGTTGGGGATGCCCGAAAACATCATGCCCTTGTAGGCGAGCGTTTCGCCGATGCGGCGCGGCTCGCCATCGACACTGACCGCCATGCCGCCGAGCGCTTCCAATTTCAGCCCCGTCGCCGCGACGATGATGTCGGCCTCAAGCAATTCACCCGAGGCGAGGCGGATGCCGTCGGCTTCGAACCGCTCGATCGTGTCGGTGGCGATATCGGCCTTGCCGGCTTTGATCGCTTCGAACAGATCGGCATCGGGCACCAGGCACAGTCGCTGGTCCCAGGGATTGTACTTTGGGTTGAAATGCTTGCCCATGTCATAGCCGGCGGGCAGCAGTTTCTGCAGCCGGCCGAGCAGCGCGGTGCGCACCTTGTCGGGGTTCTTGCGGGTCTGGTTGTAGAACCACATGCCCATGGTGACATTCTTCCAGCGCACGATGTCATAGGCCATCTGCGCCGGCAGGATCTTGCGCAGCACATTGGCGATGGCGTCGCTGCCCGGCCGGCTGACCATATAGGTCGGCGAGCGCTGCAGCATCGTCACATGGGCGGCCGTGTTGGCCATCGCCGGCACCAGCGTCACGGCGGTCGCGCCGGAGCCGATGATCACGACTTTCTTGCCCGCATAGTCGAGGTTTTCGGGCCAGAACTGTGGCTGGATGACCTGGCCCTTGAAGTCGGCCTCGCCCGGCCATTCGGGCTTGTAGCCTTGCGCATAGCTGTAATAGCCCGAGCACATGTAGAGGAAATTGCAGGTGAACTGCGCGGTGCTGCCGTCGGTTCGCGCCGTCGTCACCGTCCAGCGCGCGGTGCTGCTGTCCCATTCGGCGGATTTCACCTTGTGGCCGAAACGGATGTGGCGCTCGACATCATGCTCGCGCGCGGTTTCGTTGACATAGTTGCGGATGCTGGGTCCGTCGGCGATCGCTTTGGCTTCGGTCCAGGGTTTGAAGTTATACCCCAATGTGTACATGTCGCTGTCCGAGCGGATGCCGGGATAGCGGAACAGGTCCCAGGTGCCGCCGATGGCGTAGCGGCCTTCGAGGATGGCATAGCTGCGGTCGGGGCAATCACGCTGCAGATGGACCGCGGCGCCGATGCCCGACAGGCCGGCACCGACGATCAGCACGTCGAAATTGGGGGTTGTCATTGGTTGGCTGCTCCCGGTTGACGGGAACGTTAACCGGGCTGGGACGCGAAGGGAAGGGGCGTGGCTTCCCTCCCCCTTGCGGGGAGGGCGACTCGGCGCCAGCCGAGCGGGGTGGGGGTTACTCGCGCGGCGACTGGCGCAACCCCCCAAGTGCCGCACGTGCCGCGCGTGCCGCGCGTCTCTCGCCCTCCCCGCAAGGGGGAGGGAAGGAGCATCAACGGCGGGGCATACCCGGCATCTGCGGCGGCGGGCGGCGATCGCGATCGCGCCGCGGCAACTGCGCCTGATAGGCAACCAGGCAATGTTCGGTGCAATAGGGGAAACCCGCCTGCGAAGCCTTGCCACAGAAATGGAAATCGGCGTCGCCAGGGTGGCCGATCGGCCATTTGCAGATCTTTTCGTTCAGATCGAGCAGCGTCGTCTTCGCTGCCTTGCCGCCGCGCGCCGGCTTTTTCGCCACGACCGCCGGCCGGGCGATTACGGTGGCGGGGGGCGGCGCGGTCAGCGGTGCGACGGGTGCTGCGACTGCCGCAGCTGGCGCGGCGGCGGCGGGCGCTGCCTCGACGGAATCTTCGCCACCCTTGACCGGCGACGGCCGCGATTCGAGGCCCAGGCGGTGTGCCTTGCCGATGACGGCGTTGCGGCTGACGCCTTCGCCCAGCGCCTCGGCGATCTGGCTGGCGGTCATGCCGCCTTCCCAGCCGGCTTTCAGCTGCGCGATACGTTCGTCGGTCCAGGCCATCAATTTCGTCCCTGTTGCCGCGCCGCCTTGCGGTGGTCGCGGTCCCGGCGTTAAAGCCGGATCATGCTGAACCCCGATACGCCCAAAGACACGGCAGGCAAAGGCGGCTTTGGTGCGCGCCATCCCGAACCGGGCGTGGTCGTCATCCCATCGGTGAATTGGGTGGGGTTGAAGACGCTGTATCTGAAGGAGGTGCGCCGGTTTTTCAAGGTGCAGTTGCAGACGATCTGGGCGCCGGCGATTACCACCCTATTGTTCCTTGTCATTTTCGCGCTGGCGCTGGGCGGCACACGCGCCGCGGTGCTCGGCGTGCCCTATGCCGATTTCCTGGGGCCCGGGCTTATCGTGATGGGCATGATCCAGAATGCCTTTGCCAATTCATCGTCGTCGCTGCTCGTCGCCAAGGTGCAGGGCTCGATCATCGATGTGCTGATGCCGCCGCTGTCGGCCGGCGAGCTGGTCGCCGCCTATGTCGCCGGCGCGCTGACCCGCGCCTGGCTCGTCGGAATCGCGGTCTGGCTGGTGATGCTGGTGGCGCCCGGCGTCGACGTGCCGATCCGCGATCCGCTGCTGGTGCTGTATTTCGGCACGATGGGCGCGGTGATGCTGGCGCTGCTCGGCGTACTCACCGGGATCTGGGCTGACAAGTTCGATCATGCCGCCGCGGTCACCAACTTCGTCATTCAGCCACTGACATTGCTGTCGGGGACCTTCTACGCGATCGACCGCGTCAATCCGACGATGAAGACGATCAGCCATGCCAATCCTTTCTTTTATGTCATCGATGGATTTCGCAGTGGCTTCATCGGCGTTTCCGATGGATTGCTCGGGCAGGGCGCCATCATGCTGCTCGTCGTCAATGTCGTGCTGTGGGTCGTTTGCTATCGGGTGCTGCGGTCGGGCTGGCGGCTGAAGGCCTGAGTTGCGGCATCGTGGCACGCCGGGCCGCTGCAACGCTGGCGCGTTGGCGGCGTTACGGCCCCGCATCGTTCTGAATTCGCCGGGGGAAATGGCAGTCCCGGCCGTAAAGGGTTATAGCGTCCGCATGAATCGTCTTTTTCCCTTCTGTCTGGCGCCGTTGCTGGTGCTCGCCGCCTGCAGCGGCGACGATAGTGCTGCCAAGAAACCGCGGCCGCCGGCGCTCGTCGGTGCGATGACCGCGGCTAATGTCGAGTTCGCGCCACGGCTGGTGGCACTGGGTACTGTCACGCCGTTGCAATCGGTGGCGGTGCGGCCGCGCATCGACGGCCAGATCACCGCCATCCTGTTCCGCGAAGGCGACAATGTCCGCGCCGGGCAACCGTTGTTCCAGCTCGATGACCGCGCGGCGCGCGCCGCACTGGCGCAGGCCCGCGCCGGCCTCGCCAGTGCCCGCGCCCAGGCCGTGCAGGCGCGCGGCGATTTCAGCCGTGCCGAAGCGCTCGTCGGCAAGGGCTTCATCTCGGGTGCGGTGGTCGACCAGCGCCGCGCCGCTGCCGGCACTGCCGAGGCGTCGATCAGCAGCGCCCAGGCGGCGGTGCAGAGCGCCGAAACAAATTTGAGCTACCTGACCATCCGCGCGCCGGTCAGCGGCCGCACCGGCGAAATCGGTTTCCGGCTTGGCGCCAATGTCCGCGCTGCGGATGCCGTGCCTCTGGTCACCGTCAACCAGCTGTCGCCGATCACCGTGCGCTTCCTGGTGCCGCCCGAACAGATCCAGACGGTGCGCTCGGCGATGTCGTCGGGGCCGCTGACCGTGGCGGTCAAGCCGCAAAATGACGATATGGCGCCGCCGATCGCCACCGGACGCCTGACCTTCCTCGACAACAACGTCGATCCCGGCAACGGCTCGGTGGCTGCCAAGGCCGAATTCATCAACGCCAACGACACATTGTGGCCGGGCGCGATCATCAATGTCGAGCTGCCGCTGGGCGCGGCCGCGCCGCGCATCGCGCTCCCCGAAGCGGCGGTGCAGACGGGGCGCGACGCACCGTTCGTCTGGGCGATCGGCGCCGGCGGCAAGATCGCCATGCGCGATGTCACCGTCGCCGGACGGGCGGAGGGCAAGGTCTATCTCGCCAGCGGCGTCCGGCCCGGCGAACAGATCGTCGTCGATGCGCTGTCGAAGCTTAAGCCGGGCGACACGGTGCGCACCAAATCCGGCGGCCCCGGCCGGCCGCCGCGCACTGCTGATGCCCAGCCGCTGCCGGCGGTGGCTGGCTGATGGGCTTCGTCCGTCTTGCCGTCGAACGCCCCGTCGCCACGGTTCTGCTCAGCCTGGCGCTGATCTTTGCCGGCATCTTCGGCTATCGCACCCTGCCGGTGTCCGCACTGCCCGAGGTCGACCTGCCGACCATCCAGGTCAGCGCCAACCTGCCCGGCGCCAACCCGGCGACGATGGCATCATCGGTGGCGACGCCGATCGAGCGCCAGCTGTCGACCATCGCCGGCATCGACCTCATCACCTCGTCATCGACCACCGGTTCCACCAACATCACCGTCCAGTTCGCGCTCGATCGCAACATCGATGCGGCGGCGCTCGACGTGCAATCGGCGCTGTCGGCAGTGGCGCGCCGGCTGCCGCGCGAGATGCCGACGCCGCCGACGTTCAAGAAGATCAATCCCGCCGACCAGCCGGTGCTGATCCTGTCGCTGCGCGACCCGACGCGGCCCGCGAACGACTTGCAGACGATCGTCGATACGCTGGTGGTGCCGCGCATCTCGACGATGACCGGGGTCGGCGAGGTGCAGACCTTCGGCAGCCGCCGCTATGCACTGCGCGTCCAGTTCGATCCGGCAGCGCTTGCGGCGCGCAGCCTGACCCCGGGCGACCTGCGCGATGCCATCGCCGCCGCCAACAGCAACCTTGCCGTCGGGTCGATCGTCCAGGGCGATCGCAATTACATTCTGAACGCCAGCGGCAACCTGGAAAAGCCGGCAGAATTCGCCGACATCATCGTTGCGACCCGCAACGGCCTGCCGGTCCGCGTCGGCGACGTGGCGACGGTCATCGACAGTTTCGAACAGGTCAACGGCGGATCGCGCTTCAACGACGAACCGGCGCTGACGCTGGCGATCTCGCGCCAGCCCGGTGCCAACGTCGTCAAGCTCGTCGACGACATCACGGCGATCCTCCCCGAGATCAAGGCGTCGATCCCGCCGTCGGTCACCCTCACGCA
>JANOCM010000620.1:0-2236 GCA_031412175.1 Alphaproteobacteria bacterium | reverse complement strand
CGCTGTCGACGTTCGAGCGCGCCGGCTTTGCGCGGTCGCGGCTGATCGGCAAGCACAAATGGGTGGTCACCCTGACGATCCCCTGACCGCGAGTGGCAGGTTGTCGAAAAGCCCGGGCGCGGCACCGACCCTGGCGCCCTCGATTGCCAACATGCGCAGCTTGGTTGCAACGCCGCCGTTCGCCGAAAAGCCGGTGGGCCGGCCGCCGGCCCCCATGACGCGATGGCAGGGGACGATGATCGGCACCGGGTTGCGCCCGAGCGCCTGCCCGACCTTGCGCGCCAGCAGCCGGTCGCCGAGCTGCGTCGCGATGGCGCCATAGGTCCGCGTTTCGCCGGGCGGAATGGCGCGCGTCGCGGCATAGACGCGGCCTGCGAAGCCATCGACCCCGGTCAGGTCGCAGGCGATGAACCCCAGGTCGATGGCGTCGCCGTCGAGCAGCGCGGTCATCGCCGCCATCGCGCGGCCGATCGCGGCGGGCGCTGCGCCGGCCGTGGCGCCGGTTCGCCCTGCCAGCCGCGCCGCTGTCCGCGCCGCGCTCGCCTCCGGCAGGTTGGTCGCGACGACGGTATCGCCGAACCAGGCGATGCCGCAGGCGCCGATCGCGGTGGGGAAAAGCGAGAACAGCCGCATCGCCGGGCGCTAGTCGATCAGCCCCATCGCCAGCGTTATCGCCAGATACAATGACAACGTCATCACCGCAGCGAAGGAGGTCGCCACCGTCCGCCACGCCGCGCTGAAGCGCGACAGGCCATAGGTGCCCTTCAACTGGGCGAACCAGTGCACCGCCGGGGCGACGAAGATCAGCAGGAAAAAGAAAGTGCCGTTGGTGAAATCCAATGCCAGCGCGATGCTGCCGATGATGAACAGCAGCGACATGAAGCTGATCGAATAGAGCGCGAAAACGGCATGGTCGTACATGCGGACGCCGCGTTTCCACGCGAACATCAGCCACAGCCAGGGCAACGACAGCGGCACCAGCAGGAAGCTGAACTTGTAGATCTTGCCCTGCACCTTGTAGAGCGCCAGCTGCGGGTTCTTCAGCGCCGCGCGGGCGCGCTCGTTGAGCGTTTCGTTGCCGAGGTTCACCTTGACCTTGCCGTCGCGATAGCCTTCCTCGATCTGCCGCGCCGCTTCCTGCGGGAAATCGAGGGGTGACGCGATCTCGCCCTCGGCGCGCGCCTTGAGCCGTTCCTGCACGACCTGGACACCCGCACGGGCGCCCTGCAGCGCGGCGAGTTCGGGACTGCCCTTGGCCTTGGCGGCGGCGATTTCCTTGTCGAGATTGGCGAGCTCGGTGTTGACCTTGGGCAGTTCGGCAAGCGCTTCGGCCTGGCTCAATTGCTTGCCGTTGGTGTCGGTGGCGCCGCCGCCCGGCTTGATGTGAACGAACGAAAACACGAAGAACATCAGGAAGACAACGAGCAGGAACAGCGGCACAGGTGCGATATAGCGGGCGCGCTTGCCCTCGATATACTCGCGGGTCAGCTTGCCCGGGCGGAAGAGCAGCATCGGCAGCGTCTGCCACGCCTTGCCGTCGAAATGGGTGATACCGTGGACGAATTCCTCGCCGACATGGGCGAGGCTGCGGTGGACATGTGCCTGTTGCCCGCAATTGGCGCAGTAATTGCCGGTCAGGTGCTGGCCGCAATTGGCGCATTGATGGTGCGCGCCGGCGACTTCGGCGGCGTTGATGTCGCCTTTGCCGGTGTCACGGCCGAGCGATTTCGCCACCAGCCCGGCGTCGACCAATCCGCCCAGCGTGTCGATAGTGCCGGTCATGCCCACCCCGTGTGTTGCAGCGCAAAAATGGCGCGAAACGCGGTTGGGGGCAAGCCGCGACGTTGCGGCTTTGTCCCTGCGTCACTAGGATGGTCGAAAGAGGAGAATTCGACACATGGCGGGCGTGAACAAGGTGATCCTGGTCGGACGGCTGGGCAAGGATCCGGAGACGAAGAGCTTTGCCAATGGTGGCTCGGTGACCCAATTCACCATGGCGACATCGGAAAACTGGCGCGACAAGCAATCGGGCGAGCGCAAGGAAAAGACCGAATGGCACAACATCGTCATTCGTAACGAAAACATCGGCAAGGTCGCGCAGCAATATCTGCGCAAGGGCAGCGAAGTTTACATCGAAGGCAGCATCACGACGCGCAAATGGCAGGACCAGAGCGGCGCCGATCGCTACACGACCGAGATCGTCGTCGGGCCGTTCAAGGGTGAGCTGACGCTGATC
>JANOCM010000619.1:0-1895 GCA_031412175.1 Alphaproteobacteria bacterium | reverse complement strand
AGGGGCGTTAACCCCTACACACTTTCCAGGCGTGCGCCTTCGACCACTCGGCCACCGATCCATCCGGGAGCAGCGCGATAGCTTGCGCGCCCGGTGAAGGCAAGGATGACGCGACGAAACAGGGCGGCCCCCGGGGATGGGAACCGCCCTGCCGCGCACCGGCCCTCCCGGTCGGGGGGTTACCGCAGCAGCTGCAGCACCTGCTGCTGCGACTGGTTGGCCTGCGCCAGCATCGCCTGCGCTGCCTGGCTGAGCACCTGGCTTTTCGCGAGGTTGGTGGTTTCCGCCGAGAAATCGGCATCGACGATCCGCGACCGCGACGACACCAAATTGGTCGAATTCGACGTCAGGTTGTTGACCGTCGCCTCGAGCCGGTTCTGCACCGCACCCAAATTGGCGCGATCGAGGCTGATGCTGTTCAGCGCCTCGTCGATCGAGCTCAGCGCCGCGCTGGCCCCCTCCTGCGTCGTCAGGTCGATGTCGGCGACCTTCAGCCCGCCTTCGTCGGAGCCATATTTGTTGGCCTCGAAACCCAGCGCGGTGAAGTTCGACGTCGTGCCATAGCCGAGCGAGCCGGCCTCGACATCGATGCCCTTCGACGACGACAGCGACACCGTGGCATAGGCGGTCTGCACCGCTTCACCCACCGTCGGCGCGTCGACATCGACCGCGGTCTGCACGCTGTACGCCGTGCCGGTGCCGCGGATGCTGGCGGTGCCGAGGCCGAAGCTCGCCGCCGTCACACCCGTCGAGGTTTCGAACGCCACCGCGACGTTGCGGCCATCGGCAGCGGTCAGTTCGAGCCCGCCCTTGCCGTTGTCGCTGGCGGTGACGCCGGTCAGCCCGGTGTATTTGTTGATTTCCTTCGCCACATTGTCGCGCGTCGCCTGTGCCGAATCGGTGCTCAGCAGCGTGATGTCGATGGTGACGCCGTTGATGCCGAGCTGCTTGGTGCCTTCGTTGGCCAGCGCGACGACCGTGGTGACGGTGCCGTCGATGGTCAGCGCGTCGGCCTTGGCGGTGACGCCCGTCTCCGCCGACGACGCGTTGATCGCGGCGGCGATGGCGATGGCGGAGCCTTCCTTCTTGCTCGATGCCACCGTGGTGTCCGACGTCGTGTCGTCGTCGGCGGTGCTGGCGCGAATGGCGATGCCGTTGATCTTGAGATCGCCCGAATTCAGCGTCAGCGCTGTCGCCGCGGTGGTCGCCACGGCGCGGCTGTCGGTCGTTGCCGCCGAAACGCCGCGGGCATAGGTGCCGGCCTGCAGCCCCGACCGCGAGATGCGCCCCGAGGTCGTCGAGCCGATTTCGACCGGATTGCCGTTGTTCGACACAAGGTTGTAGCTGCCTGACTGGGCACCGACCTTGACGCCGGTCGCCGCCGCGGTGACCGTCGCCAGCGACACGACGATGTTGCGGCCATCGGCCGCCTCCAGCCGCACGCCGGCGAGATCGTCACCGGTATCGATGGCGCGCACGCCCGTCTGCCCCGAAATCGCATTGATCGCATCGGCGACGAGCGTGCGGTTGGCGGCGTTGCTCGTCGTCGTGGTGATCGACGCCGTCGCCTGGCCGTTGATGGTGATCGTGCCGGTCAATGCCGCCGCGGTCTGGGCGCTGCCGGTCAGCACCGTCTTGCCGACGACCGCCGACACGCCGGTCTGGGCGCTGGCCCGGTTGATGGCGGCCGCCTTAGCGACGGCGGAGGCGGCCTTCTCGGATGACGAGACGCTGTCGTCATCGGCCGAGGATGCGCCGATGGTGACGCCGTTGATGACGAGATCGGACGCGACCAGCGACTGGTTCAGCGACAGGTTGGTCGCTGTCGCCTCGAAAGCACCCGTGGCCGACAGGGCGGCGGTGGCGCCGGTGCCCAGATCGGTGGCGCGGGCCGA
>JANOCM010000618.1:0-10246 GCA_031412175.1 Alphaproteobacteria bacterium | reverse complement strand
ACGATGGCAGCTTCACGCTCAACGGCACGACCTTGTTCGTCGACCCGCGGCTGTCGGGCGTTCGCTCCGATGGTGTCGCCTGGGTCGGGTCGCCGCTGATCGAGGCGGCGAGCTATTTCGCGCAGATCGGCGTGACCGCGGCCGAACTGATGCTGTCCGGCGGTGACTTGACGCTCGGCACGCGCAGCTATGTTCAGGGCAGCGAGGCCGATGTGCCCGCCGTGACGATCCGGCCCGGCGTCACCATCGATGTGTCGGGCGGCTGGCGGCGGTATGAGGACGGCATCGTTCAGACCAGCCGGCTGCGGACCGCCGACGGCCGCATCGTCGAAATCGGCAAGGCCGATCCCAACGATGTCTTTGTCGGGGTCGTCGCGCCGATCACCAACGAGCAGCCCAGGTTCGGCGCCAGCACGACCTTCGCCAACCAGGTCGCGCAGGATTTCGGCTTTGAAACCGGCTACACCGAGGGCAGCGACGCCGGGTCGCTGACCATCAAGGCGTCGACGACGACGCTCGCCGCTACGCTCCATGCCGAGGCCTTTGCCGGCACCCGCCAGATCGCCGGCGGCCAGGCCGCCGATACGCCAGCGACGATCGCCAGCGACGGCCGCCTGCTGCAATCGTCGACATCGCAACTGCCGAGTGGCGGTCTGCTCAAGATCGCCGCGATCGGCACTGGTGCCGCCGAACTGGCCGGTGGTGCCGACATCATCGTCTATCGCGGCGGTGGCGCTGTCCCGGCGCGTGCCGCCTCCGAAATCCTGCTTTCGGACAGTTTCTTGTCGGGTGCCGGCTTGTCGGGGCTGACGCTTCAGACCAGTGGCCGCATCGATTTTGCCGCCGGCACGAATCTGACGCTGGCCGACGGCGGCGCCCTGGCTGTCGATGCCGGACGCGGCATCCGATTCGACGGCACGGTGGCCATCGCATCGGGCAGTATCGCGGCGCGCACCTATGAAGTCATTCCCGGATCGGTGTTCCGTGACGATGACGACCTGCCCGACTCCGTTGCGGTGGACGCGGTCGCCGCGCGCCTGTTCGATATCGAGGTCAATGGCCTGCTGTCGACGCGCGGCCGCTGGAGCAACGACTATCTCGTCACCAATGGAGCCTATCTCGGCAGCGCCTATGCCAATGGCGGCAGCATCAGCCTGCAGGTCGCGCCCCGCGTGCTGGTGCCCGAAGGCGATGGCAGTGCTTACTCGGTCGATTTGAGCGGCAGCATCCATGTCAACGCCGGGGCGCGGATCGACGTGTCGGCAGGCGGCTATGTCGCGCCCGACGGGACCTTGTCGCTGACCGCGCGCGGCGGCGACGTGGCGTTGATCAACGACACGATCTACGCGCAACTGCTCAATGCCCAGAACATCCTGCCCGGATCACCGGCGCGATCGGAACTGGTCGATGCGCCGGCTTTCATCACCAGCCGCGCGAACAATCGCCAGTCGAGCCTGATGCCGCGGGCCTTTGCTGCCGAAGTCACCATTACGCCCGGCACCATCACCGGCCAGGGCTTCAGCGGCGGCGGCAGCTTCACGCTGGTCACCCCCGATCTCAATTTCGGTGCCCGCGCCGGCGCCACCGGCACGGCGCTGCCGCTCGATTTCATTGCGTCGAGCGGCTTTGCCAGCTTTGCGCTGACAACCTATCACAGCCGGCTGCTCGCCAACCCGTTCTCGAACGGCATTACCGGCAACATCGCGCTGCTCGATACCGAAATCGCCGCAGTCAACAGCGGCGAGACGCTGCGCCTGAGCCAGTCGCTGATCAACAGCCTGCCCAACGACGGTGAAATCGAGGCGGCACGCAACCTCGCGACCGGCGGCGATATCCGCACCGTGCTCGGCACCGCCGTGCCCGTTGACGCCTGGGACCAGCGCGCGGTGTCGTTGCGGCTCGCCGGGTTGACCGAATTCGGTGTCGCGGCCGGCGGCAGCGTCACCGGCAGCGACGGCGCGCTGCTGGCGGCGTCAAAGCTGCGCAACGCCGGCACGATCCGCCTGCCGGGCGGTACGATCCGCCAGGAACTGACCTTGCCCGACGCCTATGTCGTCGATACCCGCGCTGCCATCGGCGTCTCGGAGGCAGCGGGGCTTGGCAGCATTTTCGGCGCGGCCGACGCCAATGGCCAGTTCGATGAGAACGCGCTGAACGCGCTCGGCATCCGCCGCTCCAGCACGCCCACCTCGGCGGTGTTGACCAATGCCGAACTGACCACCGCGAGCACCTTCAGCCGCCAGGTCTATTTCACCGGCAGCGTCGCCGCCGATGCCGGTATCGTGCTCAGCGCCGGCAGTATCACCGATGTCTCGGGCGCCAGCATCCGCAATCCGCGCGCCGGTTCGCGGCCCGGCGGCGAGCAAAAGATTGCCGGCCGCATCGTCGACGGCGGCACCATCGAGACGGCGGCGCCCTTTGCCGGCAATGGCCTGCTGTTGTCTGATGTGCCGCTGTTCGGAACGGCGCGCTATACCGATCCCGCCGGCGGCTCGCCGCTGCAGGTGCGGCGAAACAGCCTGACGCTGACCGCCCAAGCCGGGGCGCGCATCGATCTCGGCGGCGCCGCCGATCGCTATGATCTCGAAACCGCTCTTGGTGTCTTCACTCCGTCACCGGTGTGGAGCAACGCCGGGCAGCTGACGCTCAATGGCGGCGGTTCGCTGACCGGTGCTACGATCCGCGCCGCCGGCGGCGCGGCGAATGCCGAGGGTGGTGTTCTCACCTGGCGCAATCCGGTGCTGCGCCAGGCCGATGTCGTGGGGCAGGCGCGCGATGTGGTTGCCGCCGACCAGATCATGGCGGCGGGCTTTGACACATTTGTGGCACTTAACCGACTTACCACGCTTGGCGATGCCACGCTGGCGCTGGATCGCGGCTTTTACCTGACTGCGCGGCCGTATGACGGCAATTCGGCAGCGCTCAACGTCTACCAGGCGCGGCTGGCGACGACCGGCAATTTGCGCATCACCGCGCCCTACGTGCATCTGGAAAGCCCGCAGCAACTGGTACTGCCGACAACAGCGCCGATCGATTCGCCGACCGGAACGGTGACATTCAACGCCGCGACCATCGATATCGTCGGCAGCGTCTATGCCGACAATTCGGTGACCAGCCTGACGCTCAACGCGACCGGTGACGTGCGGCTGTCGGGTGTCAAGCCGGCGATCCTCGGCATCGTCGGCAGCAGTGCCTCGCCGATCGACAGTTCGCTGTCGGGCCAGTTGGTCGTCAACGGCGATCTGACGATCAACGCGGCGCAACTTTATCCGACAACCGGCACCGGATCGCTCCAGCAGGACATCGATGCGCAGCGTATCGGCGCGCCGCCAAGGGCCGTGCCCTATGTGCTGGCGTCGCTGGGTGCGGACGCTACGATCCGCTTCGGCCGGTCGGGGACGACGGCGCCGCAAGCGCCCTGGTCGGCGGGCGGCAATCTGCTCGTGCAGGCGGCCAATATCCGCCAGGACGGCGTCGTGCGCGTGCCGCTGGGCCGGCTGACGCTGGGATCCAACACGCCGTTCCGGATCGGCGCTGCGCTCGACGGCCCGCTGGTGCCGGCGACGACCTCGCTCAGCCTCGGCGCCGGCAGCATCACATCGGTCTCGGCGAACGGCCTGACCATACCTTATGGCACCACCACCGATCTGATCGAATATTTCTTCTCGCCGGCGAGCGACAGCCGGCTGTTTGCGCCGCCGGCGGCGGAATTGCGGCTGGCCGGCGACAGCGTGGTGGTGACGAGCGGCGCCACCGTCGACGCGAGCGGCGGCGGCGATCTCTACGCCTATGAATTCGCTGCCGGCGTCGGCGGCTCGCGCGATGTGCTGAGCCGCTTCAACAGCGATCCGTTCAGCGGCAACGATGGCTTCCAATATGCCGACGGTCGCCAGGTTTACGCCATCGTGCCGTCGCTCGCCGCGGCGCCGGCGGCGCTGGTCGATCCGGTCTATTCGGCCGACTATGGCGCGCTGTACGGCCCGACCGATGCGGGACGCCGGGTCTATCTCGAGGCCGGGCCAGGCCTCGCTGCCGGCTGGTACACGTTGCTGCCGGCGCGCTATGCGCTGCTGCCGGGCGGCATGCGGGTCGTCGAAAGCGTCGGCGAGGCACCGCCGGCAATCGGCGACAGCGCCCAGTTGCGCGATGGCACCATCGTCGTCGGTGGCCGCTATGGCGTCGCCGGCACTGCCATCGAATCGTCGCAGCGGCGCACCTTCACGGTGCAGAGCAAGGCGACCTTCAGCCGCTTCTCCAACATCCAGCTGACCATGGCGAGCAGCACCTTTGCTAATCTCGCCACCCGCGACGGCCTCGCTGTGCCGCAACTGCCGGCCGATGCGGCGCGGTTGATCCTCGCGCCGCTGACGTCGCTGGCGATCAACACGCGCTTCCTGACGGCACCCGCGACCGGTGGCCGCGGTGCCCAGGTCGACATTTCGGGCAACGCCTTTGAAATCGTGGTTCCCGGCGCTGCCGCTTCGCCCGAAGGCGTCGTGCGGCTGACCACCAGCGACTTCAGCAATCTCAACGCCGCTAGCCTGTTGATCGGCGGCGTGCGCACCGACAATGCCGATGGCACGACGGCGATCCTGTCGACGACGACATCGATCCGCGTTGCCAATGATGCGGCGAACCCGCTGACCGCACCCGAGATCCTGCTCGCCGTCGATGGCATCGATTCGGCCATCACGATTGCCGATGGCGCGGTGGTGCGTGCCACCGGCACGCTCGCCGACCCGCGCACCGGCGACTATGTGATCACCGCGTCGGACGCGACCGGCCAGACCGGGGTCGGCGGCCTCGTTCGCGTCGCCAACGGCGCCGAACGGCTTATCGCGCGGCCCGGCGCGCTCGCACTCGCCAACAGCGCCGAAGCGACCAACATCACCATCGGCGAAGCGCTGCTTGCCGGCCAGACGATCCTGCTCGACAGCAGCCGCGATCTCGTCATCACCGACAATCCGCTGACGACGGCGCGGCCGCTGATCACCGCCAGCGCCAGCCTCGCGCTCGGCGGCGACGATGTCTTCTTCACCAGCGCGCCATCGGGATATCGCGGCCTCGTCATCACCGCCGATCTCGAGACGCAGTTCGCCGCCGCCGAACGGCTGACGATCACCACCAAGAGCATCATTGGCTTTGCCGGCGGCACGCACAGTTTCAAGGACCTGGTGATCGATGCGCGCGGCATCCGGCCCTATGGCCAGGCGATCGCGCCGCCGCCGTTCCCGCGCAACGACCAGTTCGATGTCGCCGCCGCCGATCTGACGGCGCCGATCGCCGTCACCCTCAACGCCCGCAAATTCAGCTTTGCCAACAGCGACATCGCGCGGACGCCATGCGGCGGCGTGGCGACGGTCAGCGCCTGTGGCGACACCGGCAATTCGCTGCTGATCAACGCGACGAGCATCAGCTTCGGCTCGGGTGGCATGGGCATTTTCGGGTTCGATGCGAGCGTCGCGCTGGCGGCGAGCGAGGGCGTCTATGTCGAAGGCGTCGGCGCGCTCGATGTCGGCCTTGCCGATGTCAGGGTGACAGCGCCGTATTTCGGCGATCGCGCGCTGGTCGCCGATCCGCGCGGCACCAAGGTGCAGCCATCGCTCGGGCTGCTGACCGAAGGCCGGATCGCGCTGTCGGGAACCGGCACCGCGGTGGCGGCCGTGGCGGCAGCGCCCGGCGCCACGCTGGCGTTCGGCACGATCGACAAGCCGGTTGCAGCGTTCAGCGCCGATGGCATCACGCTGCGCGCCACCGCCGGCGTGCTCGATGTGCGCGCGACGGGCGATATCGTCGTTTCGGGGACCAGCCTGCTGGCGACCCCGGGCTATGCCAAGACGTTCGGCGATGCCGCCGACCAGGTCTCCGTGTCGGCGCCGGGCGGGTATCTGACCCTCGTGTCGCTGCGCGGCAATGTCGATTTCGCCAGCACGGCGCAACTGTCGATCGGTGGCGGCAGCGGCGCCGCGGGCACGCTGCAACTGTCGGCGGCGCAAGGCCGGGTTGTGCTGCCGGGTACGATCGACGCCGTGGCGCCGGGCGGCAAGGCGTCGCTGCGCCTCGACAGCGGCACCGCCGGTTTCGACCTGGCCGGCTTCCTGACCAGCCAGAATGGCGCCTTTGGCGGCGACATCCGCGTCCGCACCGGCGCGGGTAACCTTGTCCTGAACGCCGGCCAGACGCTTGTTGCCAATAGCGTGCGGCTGACTGCTGATGGCGGCCGCGTTGCGATTGCCGGAACGATCGACACCGCGGGCATCAACGGCGGCGCCATCGGCCTGTTCGGCACCGCCGGCGTGACGCTGGCGGCGACGGCGCGCCTCGATGCCCATGCCAATGGCTATGCCGCCAGCGACACGCGCGCGGCGACCGGCGGCACTGTCGAGATCGGTACTGCCGGCAGTGGCGCGATCGTCGTCGAAGCGGGCGCGGTCATCGATGTTGCCGCACGGCGGCCGGGGGCGCGCCTCGTCGAACAGATCCGCAAGGATGCGCTGACCCTCAACGACACCGTCACCTATAACTATGCCCAGTCGGACACCGGCGGCACCATCGGCTTCCGCGCGCCGGTGATGCTCGACGGCGCCGGCAAGCAGACCGTCGATATCCGCTACGCCGGCACCATCATCGGTGCGCGCGAAGTCGGCGTCGAAGGCTATCGCACTTACGATCTCGGCAGCATGGCGCGCGAAAGTTGCGTCGGTGCCGACATCTGCAGGAATGCTGCCGGCCAGATCGTGCTCGATCTCAATGCCGCGCCGCTGACCAACCGGCTGGCGTCGAAGGGCGCGGGCACCATCCCCGATTTCATTCGCAATTTCGATCTCTCGGCGGCCAGCGTTGGCCTTGGGGCGCTGACCAGCGACGCCAACTACCGCGCCCGGCCCGGCGTCCAGCTCGAATATGCCGGCGACATCGTGCTGGCATCGAACTGGAATCTCGGCGCCGCCGAGGTCAATGTCGCGGCGGCCACCGCCGATGGCCTGATGGCGGCGTCACCGCAACTCGGCCGCGGGCTCAGCTATGTCGTGCCGGGCAAGGAGTCGGAGCTGTTCAGCGGGTTCTCGACCAGCGCGGGGGTCTACTACACCGATTTCACTTATCGCGTCGGTGGCCGCGCCGGTGGCGAGGCGGGCGTGCTGACGCTGCGTGCCGGTGGCGATCTCGATATCCGCGGCTCGATCACCGACGGCTATTTCAACTTCAACGACAAGACCGATCCGACCTACCTGAGCTTCCAGCTTGGCGGCGGCGATCGCCAATATGTGCCGGCGCTCGAGGTGACCTGCGGGGCCTTTGCGCTGTCGTGCGCCGACGTTTTTACGCCGTTCGATCCGTTCCCGGGCGCCACCGTGCCCCCGTATCCGTTCATCGATATCATCAACATTTCGGTCAACCGGCTGGTGCGCGGAACCGACATTGCCGATCGACTCGGCGATCCGGTGGCGCCCTACAGCGCCGCTGCCAACAGCCCGGGCGCGCTCGGCAGCCACGATAAGGGCGCCGGCGATCCGATCGGCAGCGCGACGCTCATGCCGCTGCTCGCCGATGGTCGCGCTGCTTCGTCGTTCAGCCTGCGGCTGGTCGCCGGGGCCGCCGCCGATGGCGCGACCACGCTGGCCGTCTCGGCCGATCCACTCGGCGTGGCGCCGTCGTCGGCGGGCGCGGTGCGGGTGACGGGCGAAACGTCCTATCGCGCCGCCCCCGCCATCATGGCGCAGAAGTACACCGGCGACCTGCAACTGAGCAATTTCGATCCCAACCAGGGCGTCGCCTTCGTGACCGACCCCGACCAGCTCGTCGCCACGCTCGACGCAAACGGCGTCGTCCTCGATCCGACGACATATACGCGTCTGACCCTGACCGGCGCTGCGCCGGCGATCCGCAGTTTCTTCGTCGCCGCGGCGCGCAGCTATTTCGCCGCCAATGGCATCACGGCCGACAAATACCAGTTCTTCGGCCCGGCCAACAATCCGACCATCATCGCCGCCAGTTTCGACCTGATGGCGCGCGTGCTGCAGTCGGTCAGCAAGGATTTCGCAGGCCGCATCGGTCCCAATGGGCTGAACTATGCGGCGCCCTTTTTGCAGACACCGACAACGCTCGACAATCCCAACATCGTCGCGCGATCCCTGGTACGAACCGGCACCGGCAGCATCGACGTCGCCGCCGCGGGCGATGTCGACCTTTCCAATGGCCGCGCCGTTTTTCGTGCCGCGAATGGTCGGGAGACGAGCGCCGGCGCCGCATCGGGGGTCCAGGTCGGCGGCACCGCGATCTATACCGCCGGTCATGTCGTCGTGCCGGACCAGCAGGTCGCAACGATTGCGGCCGACGGCCGCACACTTGCCATCGATGCTGCGTTCGCCGTCACGGACGGGTCTGCGGCCGGCATCATCCCGAATCTTCAAGGCGTGCTGGGCAATGAGCCGCTTTATGCCGGCGGCGGCGGCGACATCCGCATCACCTCGGGTCGCGACGTGCTGGCGCGCCGCGACGCCTGGGCCGAAACCTACCGGGGCACCAATACCGAAGGCTTCTTCAACGGGCGCTTCGGCAACGTCGGCACCAACACGCAACTGTGGCGGGTCGTGAGTGCCCCGGATACCGACAACCCCTATCTGCCGGTCCGCAATATCCGCATCAATTCGCAGGTCTTTTCGAGCGGCGTCGGCGCGCTTGGTGGCGGCTCGGTCAGCATCGCAGCCGCCCGCGACGTGTCGGCGCTGACCGTCGTTTCCGATACCAGCATCACCACCGGCAATGTCACCGATCCCGGCAATGGCAACACGCCATCGGCGCTGGCGCTGGTCAGCTATGGTGGCGGCAATGTCGATGTGCGCGCCGGCCGCGATGTGCTCGGCAGCCAGCTCGATGCCGCGTCGGGCACGCTGTCGGTCACCGCCGGCGGCACGGTCAGCAGCGCCGGCACCCTGCGCCAGGTCGGCGCCGATCTGCTGCGTGTCCGGGTCGGCGATGCGACCGCGGCGATCAGCGCGGTCAAGTCGGTGACCATCGGGTCGATCACTTCGACCGACGGCGAAAACATCCCCAGCATTTCCGGCGGCTATGATCCGAACGGCTATATCGGCGGGCAATATTCGGCGATCGCCGGCGTGTCGGTCGCCGCCAATGGCGATGTCGGCTTTGCCCATGCCGGCGCCGAGGTGCGAATGCGCCTCAGCGGCAACAACGGCATCGACATCCAAGGTGGCCTGGGGCCGGTGCTGCCGGGTAGCCTCGAGGTTGCCTCGCTGTTCGGCAATATCGATTTGCTCACCGACGGCGCCACGTCATCCGACCGCTTCAATACGCCGATCATCCTGGTGCCTAGCCGCGTCGGCCAGTTGCGGCTGTTTGCCGGCGGCGATCTCGCCCAGGTCACGCTCAGCATGGACGATGGCGACCCGTCGCTCAGCCCCGGCCTGCTGTCGGCCATTACCCCCGCGCTGCTGCAGCTTGGCGAGGTCGTGCTCAATCCCAACACGCGTCGCTTCGGCTTTCCGGTCATCCTGCCCAACACCAGCGATGCCGAACGCCGCCGGGTGCACAACGAACGTACCACCCACGCCGGCGATGCCGAGCCAGTGCGCATCTTTGCCGATGGCAATATCGACACGGTCACGCTGTCGCTGCCCAAGCAGGCGCGCATCAGCGCCGGCGGCAACATTACCGACATGGTCTTCACCGGGCAGAACATCACCGCCGGCGACGTCACCCGGATCACCGCTGGCGGCGACATCATCGCGACCAGCCGGGTGCTGCCGGTCGGAACCGGCGTGGGCAACGCCACCGCGCGGTTGCCGGTGCCGCAGGGCAATACCTTCACCATCGGCGGCCCCGGCGCGGTGTTCATCGAGGCCGGGCGCGACCTCGGCCCGTTCTTCAATTCGGCGACGGTCGCCGGCGGACTTTCGTACGCCGGCGGCGTGCTGACCGTCGGCAACGATCTCAACCCCTGGCTGCAGCCGGTCGGTGCCAAGCTTTATGCCCAGTTCGGCGTTGGCAAGGGCGCCGATTACAGCGCGCTGCTGTCGACCTATGTCGATCCGGCCAATGCCGCCGATCTTGATGGCGATCTGTTCGTCCAGGCGATCGACGCCAACGGCAACCGGTCGCCCGACCGCGCCAAGCCGATCTACGACACCGCGCTCGTCGGCTGGCTCGTCGAAACCCAGCCCGAAGCCGCCGCGGCCGCGTTTGGCGCGCCGATCGCCATCGCCGGCGGCGACGTCGTCGGCCTGCT
>JANOCM010000617.1:0-5680 GCA_031412175.1 Alphaproteobacteria bacterium | reverse complement strand
CCCAGTGCGGATTCGTTGCGGCTGCTTCCTTCCGGACCTGACCGGGTTGGCGAAGACACTGCCCGCCCGACTCCCGCAGGCCATATGGGGGATTGCCGCGAACAGGGCAAGGGGAGGTTATTGGTCGCTGGTCAGCACCGTTAACCCCTGGCCCGAAGACCCGCCGACGACGCCGCCATCGGTGGCGAGCAACGTCGTGCCCTCGCCGATGATGCTGCGCAACTGGGCATAGAATTGCGGCGGGATTTTCACGCTGTCGATGGCGTTCTTCTCGACATTCTGCCCCTTCGAAAATTCATAGCCGGGCAGGCCGAGGTAGATCCAGCGCGCCGCGCCATTCGCATCGCGCCCGGCGAATTGTGCGGCGCGGGTACCGATGTCGAAACCGTCGGCGACGCCGATGCGGCTGCGGCCGATCTCGATGCCGTTGCGGTAGACGATGATGCGCTTGCTGCTGGTGCTCAGCACGATCGTCACCGGGCCAGCGGGGGATTTTTCGGGCTGCCAGCGCGATACCTCATCGCTGCCGAGGCGGCTGGTGACAAGGTCGCTCGGCGTGCCTGCGACGGTCAACGGTGCCAATATGGCGTTGTCGACGACATTCTCGGGTTCGGGCACCGCGCCCTTGCCGTCGGTGACGACGACCGTCATTCCCATATTGCTGACTTCGAACAGTTTTTTCGAAAACTCCAGCGGCAGGCGGACGCAGCCGTGGCTGGCCGGATAGCCGGGCAGATTGCCGGCGTGCATGGCGATGCCATCCCAGGTCAGCCGCTGCATATAGGGCATCGGCGCGCTGTTATAGAGGTTGGATTTGTGGTCCTTGTTCTTCTGCAGGATGGTGAACACGCCGGTCGGCGTCTTTTTGCCCGGCTTGCCCGATGAAATCGTTGTGGCGCCGATGCGCACGCCGTTGCGATAGGCATAGGCGCGCTGGCTGGCGAGGTTGACGATGACCAGCATTGGCCCGGCCGGGGCCACGTCGGCGTCCCAGATCCATTCGCCGGGCTTCAGGTCCTGCACCGGGGTCGCGTAGGGCGACGAGGCCGGCGCGCCCGGGGCGGCGAGGGCGGGCGCGGCGGTGAGCAGCAGCAGGGCAGCGATCACGGGCTTCATCGGGTCTTTGTCCTGGCGAAACGATACGACCCAATAACCAGTGTCCGGCAGCTTGCGAAGCCCCTTCAGCGCCGGCTCATGTCGATCGATCCCGGCGGCATGCGGACATGCAGCTCGGCGATATCGGCGGTCAGCACGATCTGGCACGCCAGCCGCGAAGCGCGCGAGGCACCGACGGCGAAATCGAGCATGTCCTCCTCCTCATCCGACGGCGGTGGCAGCCTGGCGGCACCCGGCCCGGTGATCAGCACATGGCAGGTCGAACACGCCATCGCGCCTTCGCAGGTGCCCTCCAGCGGTTGGCCATTGGCCTGGGCGACATCGAGCAGGCGGCTACCGGCCGGCGCGTTAACGCGGGTTTCGCGGGCACCATCGGCAGAGGTGAACTTGATATGCGTCATGCGGCCTCTCGGGCGAGCCGTGCGACGACGGCGTTGATCTGGGCGGCGGCGGCATCGATCTCGGCCGCGGTGGTGAAGCGGCCGAAGCCGAGGCGCAGCGACGCCTTGGCAACAGCGTCGGGCAGGCCGAGCGCGGTCAGCACATGGCTGGGTCGGCCGGTGACGGCGCTGCAGGCGGAACCCGACGACAGCGCGAGGCCGGGAAGCAGCGACAACAGCGGGATGGCGATGCCGGGGAAGCTGAAGTTGAGATTGCCCGGCCAGCGGTGTTCGAGGCTGCCGTTGATGGTAACCGGCACGCTGAGCGCTGCCAGCAGGCGGTCGCGCAGCGCCAGCGCATGGACGTGATCTTCGGCCATGCGCTCGCCGGCGATGCGTGCCGCGGCGCCCAGCCCGGCGATCAGCGCGGTGGGCAGGGTGCCCGAGCGGCCATCCTCCTGGCCGCCGCCGTGGAGCAGCGGGGTGAGCGTGGTGAACGGCCGACGATACAGCGCGCCGACGCCCTTCGGCCCGTAGATCTTGTGCGCCGTCAGCCCGAGCAGGTCGATGCCCAGCGCGTCGACGTCGATCGGGATTTTCCCGAAGGCCTGCGCCGCGTCGCAGTGCATGACCGCGCCGACGGCATGGGCGAGGCGGGCAATGGCGGCGATCGGCTGGATGACGCCGATCTCGTTGTTGACGAGCATCGCCGACACCAGCGCGACATCCTCGCCGAGCGCGCGTTCGATGTCGCCGAGATCGACGAGGCCGTCGGCGCGGACGGGGACGATGGTCAGCTGCGCGCCGAGGCTTTCAAGATACGCTGCGGTTTCGAGGACGCAGCTGTGTTCGGTGGCGAGCGTGACGATGCGCCGCCGCGTCTGGCCCGGCGCGGTGAGCAGGCCTTTCAAGGCCCAATTGGCGCTTTCGGTGGCGCCCGAGGTGAAGGCGATGGTTTCGGGCGGGGCTTTGAGGAGGCTAGCCACGCTATCGCGGGCGAGTTCGACGGCGGCCTTGGCCTGATAGCCCCAGAGATGCGCGCTGTGCGGATTGCCATAGCCGGCGACACCCCAGGGCGCCATCGCCGCGGCGACCTGCGGATCGAGCGGGGTGGTCGCGCCGTAATCGAGGTAGATGGGATTCATGCCTCCCTCCCCCCTGGGGGGAGGGAGTCATGCGGCCACCTTTGCCAGCCGGCTTGCCATGTCTTCCCAGGCGTTGGCAAAGGCATCGACCTCGGCCGCCGTTGTCTGCGGCCCCTGGCTGACGCGGATCGCTTCACCCGCAGCGGCGCCAAGGCCCATCGCGGCAAGGACGTGGCTGGTAGCGACCTTGCCCGATGAGCACGCAGCACCGGCGCTGACCATGAACCCGGCGAGATCGAGCGCCATGACCTGGGTGCCGGCCTTGACGCCGGGCAGGCCGATGCTGGCGATATTGGGCAGGCGCGGCGCGGCGGCGCCGTGGACGATGCCGTCCAGCCGCGCTTCCAGCCGATCGCGGAGCGCGGCGATGGCGGACCAGTCGCGGGGTTCGGCGAGCGCCGCAGCAAAACCGGCGATGCCGGGCAGATTGGGCGTGCCGCCGCGCAGTCCGCGTTCCTGGCCGCCGCCGCGCTGGACCGCGCGCAACCGGCCGGGATCGCGGACGATCAGCGCGCCGACACCAGGCGGGCCGCCGAGCTTGTGCGCCGAAATGGCGATGAAATCGGCGGCCGGCAGTGCCAGCTTGCCCGCCGCTTGCACCGCATCGACGAGCAGCAGGCCGCCGTGCGCCGCGACCAGCGCCGCGACCTCGGCCATCGGCTGGATGACGCCGGTTTCGTTGTTGGCGTGCTGGACCGCAACCAGCGCCGGCGGCCCGTCGAGCAGCGCGGCGAGGGCGGCGACGTCGATGATGCCGTGGCGATCGACCGGCACGAGGAGCGCATCGCGCGCTGCCAGCACGGCGCTATGCTCAGTGGCCGACGCGATGAAGCGCGGGCTCCCGCAGCCGTTGATCGCCAATGCCAGCGCCTCGGTGCCGCCGCTGGTGAACACGATCCGATCGGGCGCGCAGCCGGCGAAAGCCGCCACCGCGTCGCGCGCGCGCTCCACAATGGCGTTCGCGGCGCGGCCGCCGGCGTGCACCGACGCCGGGTTGCCGACGATGCCGGCGGCCTCCACCATCGCCGCAATCGCCGCCGGCAGCATCGGAGTCGTCGCGGCGTGATCGAGGTAGATGCGGCTTTTCATTGCGATTTCGGCCATGCCCCTCATATAGGGGACAAGGCGTGTCTTGCGCCACCAGCTTTCAGATACCGGATCCCCAAATGCCCGAAGTGATCTTTACCGGCCCCGAAGGTCGTCTTGAAGGCCGTTACCAGCCCGCCGCCCGCCCGCGCGCGCCGGTGGCGATCCTGTTGCAGCCGCATCCGGCACAGGGCACGATGAACCATCCGATTGTCATCGCCATGTACAACAGCTTTGTGAAGCGCGGCTTTGCGACGCTGCGCTTCAATTTCCGCGGCGTCGGGCGGTCGCAAGGCGTGTTCGACAATGGCATCGGCGAGCTGTCCGATGCGGCGTCGGCGCTCGACTGGATGCAGCAGTTCAATGCCGAGGCGCACACCACCTGGGTCGGCGGTTTCTCGTTCGGCGCCTGGATCGGCATGCAGCTGCTGATGCGCCGGCCCGAGATCAAGGGCTTCATCAGCATCGCGCCGCCAGCGAACATGTATGATTTCACCTTCCTCGCGCCATGCCCGTCGAGCGGCATCATCGTCGACGGCGAAATGGACGAAGTCGTCCCCGGCGCGAGCGTGCAAAAGCTCGTCGACAAGCTCAAGACCCAGCGCCACATCACCATCGACCATGCGACGATCCCGGGGGCGAACCATTTCTTCCAGCACGAAATGGACGATCTGATGGGGGTCGTGGACGGGTATCTGGACAAGCGATTGGCGAACGGGGGACGTTAGCGCCGCCGCGATGTCCAGGATCGTCAACGGCGCCAGCTTGCAACCGCACTCGGGCGGCCCGCCCAAGCAGATCGTGCTGCTCCTCCACGGCTATGGCTCCAACGGCGCTGACCTGATTTCGCTCGCGCCGCACTGGCGGCAGAGCCTGCCCGATGCGCTGTTCCTCGCGCCCAATGCGCCGCAACGGTCGGGGGAGGGCTATCAATGGTGGCCGCTGCACGGCTTTTCGCCCGCCGCGCTCGCTGCCGGGGCGACACAAGCGGCGCCGGCGATCGACGCCTTCATCGATAGGAAGCTGGCGCAATATGGCCTTACCGACGCCGATCTCGCTATCATCGGCTTCAGCCAGGGCACGATGATGGCGCTGCATGTCGGGCTGCGACGCGCGGCGGCGCCGGCGGCGATCATCGGCTATTCGGGGATGCTCGTCGGCGCGCATGAATTGGCGCATGCGGCGATCGTCAAGCCGCCGGTGCTGCTGGTGCATGGCTCGGCCGATCCGGTGGTGCCGGTCGCGGCGCTGCACGCGGCGAAGGCCGACCTGGCCAGGCTCGGCATCGCCGCCGAGACGCATGTCAGCGCCGGGCTGGGCCATAGCGTCGACCTCGTCGGGCTGAGGCTGGGTGCCGACTTTGTGGCGAAAGGCTTCGCCGCCAACTGAAAGGGGCCGCGCTGTCGCCAGCGCGGCCCTTTTCGGTAACGCCGCGATCAGGCGATCGGCAGGTTTTCGAAGCCCGTCACCGCCGTCCGCGGATAGGTCAGGTCGACGCCGAGGACGCCTTCCCAATAGGTGTTGCTGGCAAAGCTGTAGGCGTCGAGGATGTGCAGCGTCTGGCTGTCGGCGCCCGACGACAAGGTCACAACCAGGTCGAGTGAGCGCGCGCTGTTGTCGACGGCAAAGCCGTTGACGGTCTGCGGCGTGCTGAGCGCGGCGAAGCTGACCGTGCTGACCGTTACGCCGGGGCCAAAGACCAGGCTGTCGGCGGCGACCGCATAGTCGGTGATGACATCGACTGCGCCGTTCGAGACCGTGTCGAAGGCGAAGATATCGGCATCGACACCGCCCTGCAGCACGTCGCTGCCTGCGCCGCCGATCAGCGTGTCGAGGCCGCGCGCGCCGAGCAGCACGTCGTTGCCGGCGCCGCCATCGACGCTGTTGTTGCCGGTGTCGCCGTAAAGCAGATCGTCGAACGCCGAACCGAGCAGGTTTTCAAAGCCCGACAGC
>JANOCM010000616.1:0-3431 GCA_031412175.1 Alphaproteobacteria bacterium | reverse complement strand
TGACCGCGGTGGTGGTGATCTTTGGCGCGCTGACCGCGCTGATCGCCTATCACGAGATGCTCCACAATGCGCTGCTGCTGCCCGCCGCAGGCGTTGCCGGGGCGGCGCGCGCGTCGGGGCTGGCGCTGGCCGGTGGCAACGCCTTTTCGGTGCTGATGCTGGTCGGCGTGCTGTTTGCCTTCGCCCTGCCGGGGAAGGTCGACTGGCCGTGGCTGCCCTCGGCACCGCTGTTCGGGCTTAATCCGGCGATGGGCGAGCCCGATCGCATCACCGGGCTGATCGTCGGCGCGGTCATGCTGATCGGCATCATCCCGCTGCTGCGCCTCGTTCCCGACATGGCGCGGTCGCGCGCCACGGTCGTGGAGGCGTTTCGCGGCGGCGCCGGCGATCTGGCGCAGCTGTTCCGCGAAGCCCGCGGCCATCGCGACGCGCTGACATTCCTGTGCGCCCGGATGATCTATACCGACGGGCTGACCGCGATCCTGGTGTTCGGCGGGCTGTACGCGGCCGGCGTCATGCGCTGGGCAACGCTGGAAATGCTCGCCTATGGCATCACCTTGTCGATTGCAGCCGTTGCCGGCGGCTTGTTGGCCGGGCGGCTCGACCACGCCGTCGGACCCAAGCTGGCGGTCAAGCTGGAGATCGGCGGCCTGATCGGCTTCCAGACGCTGGTGCTCGGCATGGGCCGCGAGACGATCCTGTGGCAGCCATGGTCGGGGCCACCGCTATGGGCGGGTCCGATGTTCACCACCCTGCCCGAAATCATCTTCCTCGCGCTCGGCTGCGGCGTCGCGGTGACGGTGACATCCGCCTATGCCTCGTCACGCACCTTGCTGACGCGGGTGGCGCCCCCCGACAAGCTCGGCGTATTCTTCGGGCTTTATGCGCTGTCGGGCAGCGCGACGATGTGGCTGGGGCCGACATTGGTCGAATTCGCCACCCGCCGTGGCGGCACCCAGGCGTGGGGCATGGCGCCGGTCATCGGCATGCTGTTCGTCGGGCTGGTCATCCTGTTCTTCGTCCGCGGCGGCGGCCGCCATCACGCCGGATAGGCACGCACCGCCGTCGGCACCAGCACCAGCGCGGCGCCGGGGGCAAGGCCATCGGGTGGTTCCGACAGCGTCACCTCGATGATGCTGCCGTCGGCGGTCTCGGTCTCCAGCGCCGCCTGTGCGCCGGTGCGCAGGCAGCGGCGCAGCGTCACCGGAATGCCGGCGGCGCCCGGCGTGGCAAGGGTGAATTCATGCGGGCGGATGAAGCCAGTGGCGGCACCATCGGCCATCGCCGGGGCGCGGTTGGGCAGGCGTACGCCGCCGATATCGATGGCGCCGCCGCCGGCATTGGCGGCGATGCGGTTGGCGCCGCCGAGGAAATCGCAAACGAACGCCGTTGCCGGCCGGTCCCACAGCAGCTCGGGCGTATCGACCTGTTCGATCTTGCCATGGTCCATGACGACGACACGATCGGCCAGATCGAGCGCTTCATCCTGATCGTGGGTGACGAAGATCGAGGTCAGCCCGGTGCGGTCATGGACTTCGCGCAACCAGCGGCGCAGGTCCTTCCTGACCTTGGCGTCGAGCGCGCCGAACGGTTCATCGAGCAGCAGGATGCGCGGCTCCACCGCCAACGCCCGCGCCAGCGCGACACGCTGGCGCTGGCCGCCCGACAGCTGCGCCGGATAGCGGTCGGCGATGCCGGGCAGCTGGACAAGCTCGAGCAGCTCGGCGACGCGGCGGGCAATCTCGCGTGCCGCCGGGCGGCTGGCGCGCGGCCGTACGGTCAGGCCGAAACCGATGTTGGCGGCGACGGTCATGTGCCGGAACAGCGCATATTGCTGGAACACGAAGCCGACGCGGCGGTCGCGCGCCGGCCGGCCGGCCATGTCTTCGCCGCCGATGTGGATGCTGCCGCTGTCGGGAAATTCCAGCCCGGCGAGGATGCGCAGCAGTGTCGTCTTGCCCGATCCCGACGGGCCGAGCAGCGCCAGAAACTCGCCCTCGCGCGCCTCCAGGCTGACACCGGTCAGCGCTGCATAGCTGCCGAAGGTCTTGACCACGCCGGTCGCTGAAACGCTCAATGCCCTCTCCCCGCCAGCTGGCCGGAGAAACGCCATTCCAGCAATGATTTCAATACCAGGGTCACCAGCGCCAGGCCGGCGAGCAGCGAAGCGACGGCAAAGGCCGCGGCGAAGTTGTATTCGTTGTACAGGATCTCGATATGCAGCGGCAGCGTGTTGGTCAGGCCGCGGATATGCCCCGAAACCACCGAAACCGCGCCGAATTCGCCCATCGCGCGGGCGTTGCACAGCAGCACGCCGTACAGCAGCCCCCAGCGCACATTCGGCAGGGTGACATGCCAGAAGGTGCTGAGCCCGGAGGCGCCCAGGGACAGCGCCGCCTCCTCCTCGTCGCGGCCCTGTTCCTCCATCAGCGGGATCAGCTCGCGGGCGACAAACGGAAAGGTGACGAAGATCGTCGCCAGCACCAGCCCCGGCACGGCAAAGATCACCTGCCAGTCCTGGTCGCGCAGCCAGCCGCCGAGCCAGCCCTGCAGCCCGAAGACCAGCACATAGACGAGGCCCGACACCACCGGGGACACCGAAAACGGCAGGTCGATCAGCGTGACGATGAACGCCTTGAAGCGGAAATCGAACTTGGCGATCGCCCAGCTGGCGCAGAGGCCGACGACGATATTGAGCGGCACGGCGATAGCGGCGACGGTCAACGTCAGCTTCAGCGCCGACAGCGCATCGGGGGTGCGGATGGCGCCGAAATAGGCGGCGCTGCCCTTGCGAAAGGCTTCGACGAACACCGCGGCGAGCGGCAGCGCCAGGTTGAGCGCGAGGAAGCCCAGCGCGATCAGCACCAGCAGCCAGCGCATCCAGCGCGGCTCGGCGGTGGCGGGCGGCACGCTCATGCGGCGCGCAGCCGGCGTTGCCAGCCCTGCAGCGCGTTGATGGCGAACAGCAGGAAGAAGCTGATGACCAGCATCGTCGCGGCGATCGCGGTGGCGCCGGCGACGTTGTATTGCTCGAGCTGGACGATGATCAGCAGCGGCGCGATTTCGGACCGGAACGGCATGTTGCCGGCAATGAAGATGACCGAGCCATATTCGCCGACGGCGCGGGCAAAGGCCAGCGCGCAGCCGGTCAGCAGCGCCGGGCTGATCGCCGGCAGGATGACATGGATGAAGGTCTGGCGGCGCGAGGCGCCCAATGTCGCCGCTGCCTCCTCGACGTCGGCGCCCAAGTCGGCGAGCACCGGTTCGACGGTGCGGACGACGAAGGGCAGGCCGACGAAGATCAGCGCGACAACCACGCCGCGCGGCGTGAAGCCGATGTCGATGCCGAGCGGCGCCAGCCAGCTGCCGATCCAGCCATTGGGGGCATAAAGCGCGGTCAGCGCGATGCCGGCGACGGCGGTGGGCAGCGC
>JANOCM010000615.1:0-3313 GCA_031412175.1 Alphaproteobacteria bacterium | reverse complement strand
TCTCAGGCAACACCCGCAAAACGCAGCAAATCGATGATCAGGAAATCTTCGTGCTGCCGTGCAGCATCTATCGTCGGCAGGAACGGCTCCCAATCTGGGTCCTGCGACAGATACGAAGTGCGGTCACCCTGCAGCAGGCCGAGGAAAACCTCGGTAACGATGCGCCCGCCGACCGCGCCCAGCCGGTCGCCGTTCTGCGTCACGGCTGCCTCTCGCAGGATGTAGAACCAAAGCGGCGTGCGATCGTCCATGCCCAAAGGTTTCAGCATGTTCAGGTCACCTGCGGACAGGATAGGCAGTTTCATGGCCTTTGCGACACGCTGTCCTGACGGCAGTGCAAAGGTTAAATGGCGCAACAGGTTACGCTGCGCCAACGATGACGGATTCGCGGCCGGGTCGGGATTTGCTACAACGCCGCCGGGCAGATGGAACAACGCGGTCGACAGCGTCGTGTCGATTTTCTTGTTTGGTCGGACATTGCCGTCGCCGAAATCGAAAAAGGTCGGCCAGTCGATGAAACGGCGCGGCGCGCGTACCCCGCCCGACAGATCGTCGGGGTCGACCGCCGGGAGCGACTGGGGGTTGAAAATCATGCCGAAGAATGGGGTGGCACCCGGGTTGCCGGTGAAATTGGCGCGGTACGATGGCCGCACCTGGCTGTGCCCGAAGCGAAAGGCCGCAACCGAAAACTCAACCGGAATAAAGGGTTCGTTCCGCCAGTTGTAAAATTTACGCCCTTTTTCGAGGACATTTTTCACGATTGCCTGTCCGCAGGTCTTGGGCAGAAATTCATGGACGATAATCCACTGATAGTGCCAGCGCACGATGCGCTGCGCCTCGACGAAAATTGCGCCGGGCTCGGTAAGATTGAAGTTTGAAACGACATGGTCGACACAAGCATTGTGAAACTTCAGAAAAGCCACCTGAAGCTGTCCGATGATCAGGTTTTCATCGTTGCGCGGATCTCCGATCAGCGCGACCATCTGGCTATTGCGTGGCAAATCCTGCTTGCCGGGCGTGCCGGTCTCTTCGAGCAGGAACTTGATGCCCTTTCCCGCTGCTGACTGGTCATAAAGATGCGGGCTGCCGCCAGGCCCGGCGCCGTAGACATTGTCGAGGCCGAAAGTCGGCGTGCGGAAATTGGATATCTGTTCGGGGTCGACTTGGCGTTCGAGGCTCGATGTCGGGTCCGATGTCATGTCATGGTCGAGAAACTGGCCGAAAAACGTCATGCCGGCCGTCAATGTCGTGCTGTTGCTGTTCTCTGCCGACAGGGTCGGGTCGGTGATCAGCAGAATCGGGCCCTTGGCCAGGTCATCCTTGGCGTCCATGACGCCGCCGGCCTTGCCGATATCGATCAGCGCCGCCCGGACTTGCGGCGTGTCGGATGCGAAAGGCGGCAGACCGCCAAACATCCGACCGAAGCGACCGCTATCAAAATATTCGGAACGCGGCGGAATTACATCACGCGGATACGCACCATGCCTTGCCATCAATTTTCCCCACACAAAAGATATCCGGCCCAACGGCCGCGATATACAATAGTTGTGCGGCCCGGTGCCGGGTGCATGGCTGGACGCCTTGCTTAGCGGCCGTGTCGGCGGCGTTGGGTGGTCCCAAGCGACTGTGTGCGCATAGGCCAATTCGATGCCGAAATCCAGCGCCGGTGACTGGAGCCCGCCAACTGACCGCTGATGGTCGCCGGCTTCGGCCTTGTCGGCGCTGCGATGCGTCGCCGGTCGCCCGCCATCGCCGCATCGAACGTTATCGGCATGATGGGCTCCGCTGGCGCGAGCCGGCGGGGCTTTTGCTTGCCCGCCGCGCCGCTGCCGCGGCGCCGCCCCATGCCGGTCACAATGTTCTTTTATCCACAGGTCCATAGTACCTGAGGATTCAACTGTGGCGACTGCCTACCGTTTGCCTGTCGACGATCATCTGCCCGCCGCAGCGCCCGCGCGACCGCTGCGCATCGCGCTGTTTTCGGGCAATTACAATTACGTCCGCGACGGTGCCAACCAGGCGCTGAACCGGCTCGTCGCCTATTTCGAATCGCAGGGTCATGTCTGCCGCATCTATTCGCCGACGAGTGATACACCAGCCTTCCCGCCGGCCGGCACGCTGATCTCGGTGCCATCGGTGGCAATTCCGGGGCGCGGCGAATATCGCATCGCGCGCGGGCTGCCTGGCAGCCTGAAGCGCGACATCGCCGCCTTCGACCCCGATATCTTCCACCTGTCGGCTCCCGATCCGCTCGGCCATTCGGCCAAGAAGCTGGCGCGGGCGATGGGCAAGCCGGTGGTGGCGAGCGTCCACACGCGGTTCGAAACCTATTTCGAATATTATGGCCTCGGCTGGGCGCGGCCGCTTGGCGAGGCAATGTTGAAGCGGTTCTATGCCGGGCTCGACGAGGTGTTCGTCACTTCAGCCGGGTTCGGCGATGTGCTGCGCGAACAGGGACTCATCGATCATTCGGCGGTGTGGAGCCGCGGTGTCGACAAGCTGCGCTTCAATCCGATGAAGCGCTCGCTGCAGTGGCGGCGCGGCTTTGGCATCGCCGATGACGATGTGGTCATCGGCTTCGTCGGCCGGCTGGTGCTCGAAAAGGGCCTCGATACCGTGGCGGCCGTGATTGCAGAGCTCAACGCCCGCGGCGTGAAGCACAAGTTGCTCGTCGTCGGCGACGGCCCGGCACGCGAGCGCTTCGAAGCCCAGGTGCCCGGCGCGATCTTCACCGGCTTCCTCGACGGTGACACGCTGCCGCGCGCTTATGCCAGCGCCGACATGCTGCTGAATCCGTCGATCACTGAAACCTTCGGCAATATCAATCTCGAGGCGATGGCCAGCGGCATTCCGGTCGTCGCGGCGGTCGCCACCGGCAGTAACTGCCTGATCACCGATGGCGAGAACGGCCGGCTGGTGGCGCACGACGATATCGGCGCCTTTGCCGATGCGCTGGCGCTTTACCTGACCGATTCGGCAGCGCGCGCCGCGGCCGGCGTGCAGGGCATGAAGCGCGCTGCGGCCTATGATTGGGACAGCATCAACGGGGCCGTCCTGACGCGCTACCAGGCGATTCTCGCCGCACGTTGAAGTCCCGGCGACAAGCGCCTATATCGGGCATGTCGGGCTTCGGCCCGTCTATGGCGATAAATGGCGTCGTGAAATAGATGCAGCGGACCCGGGGGCAGTACCCGGCGGCTCCACCATATAACCCCCGGTTGTCGCGGGTTTGTGCGGGGCCGAACCAGGATCGACGTGTGTTGAAAGACGAGAGCTTTTGCCCGGCATGAATAAGCCGTTAAATGTTTCAAAA
>JANOCM010000614.1:0-3743 GCA_031412175.1 Alphaproteobacteria bacterium | reverse complement strand
GCGCGCGATCGACGGCGATGGCGGGGTGATTTTCGTCGGTGCCGACGGTAGTTGCGGCTGGTCATTCAACACGCCCGGAATGTTCCGTGCGGCGGTGAGCAGCACCTCAAACCCGATAGTGGCGATTTACGACGACGAAGGGTAAGGTTGCCGCATACGTCAACCGGAGCGCCTTGCCGATGTCCATCCCCGCCCAGTTCCAGAACCGTCTGTCGATCCCGGTCATCGGGTCGCCGCTGTTCATCATCTCCGGCCCCGAGCTCGTCATGGCGCAGTGCCGCGCCGGCATCATCGGCAGCTTCCCCAGCCTCAACGCCCGGCCCCTGCCGCAGTTCGAGGAATGGCTGCAGCGGCTCAACAGCGAACTCGGCCCCGACGACGCGCCCTATGCGGTCAACCTGATCGTCCATAAATCCAACGACCGGCTGATGGCCGATCTCGAGCTGTGCGTGAAGTACAAGGTGCCGATGATCATCACCTCGCTGGGCGCGCGCGAGGACGTCAACGCCGCGATCCACAGCTATGGCGGTGTCGTCATGCACGACATCATCAACAACAAGTTCGCGCGCAAAGCCGTCGAAAAGGGCGCCGACGGCCTGATCGCGGTCGCCGCCGGCGCCGGTGGCCACGCCGGCACCACCTCGCCGTTCGCGCTGGTGCGCGAGATCCGCGAATGGTTCGATGGCCCGCTGGCGCTGTCGGGCAGCATCGCCACCGGCGAAGCCGTCCTCGCCGCCGAAGCGATGGGCGCCGATTTCGGCTATATCGGCTCGGCGTTCATCGCCACCGCCGAGGCGCGCGCCGTCGAAGGCTACAAGGAGATGATCGTCGGCAGCGCCTCGTCGGACATCGTCTATTCGAATCTGTTTACGGGTGTTCACGGCAACTATCTGCGCCCGTCGATCGTCAATGCCGGGCTCGACCCCGACAATCTGGCGGTGTCGGACCCGAGCGCGATGAACTTCGGCAGCGGTGGCAACACCGATGCCAAGGCGTGGAAGGATATCTGGGGCTGCGGCCAGGGTATCGGCGCGGTCAAGGAGGTGCTACCGGCGGGCGAACTCGTCGCTCGGCTGCGGCGCGAGTATATGGCGGCCAAGGCGCGGCTGCTCGGCGCCCCGGCCACCGCAATGGCAGCGGAGTGACCCCGATGATCGGCAACATGAACCTGACGGCGCGCGGCAAGCTGCTGTGGATCGCCGGCGCGCTGCTGATGGGCTGCGCCAGCCAGTTCTGCCTCAACTTTGGAATCTGTGCCGCGCCGCTGCAATAGCGACGGAACGCCGGCTTCCGGCGCGGGTTGATGCGGGGTATTCTAACGCCGCAACGAAAGGCCCGCGCCATGGCACTCTCCATCCCCGTCGAAGCCGTCTGCCGCATCATGCTGCGCGCCCGTGAATTTGAGGCGCTGATCCCCGACAACGACCCCGACGAAGGCTCCAACGCTGTCGATGATGGCGCGATGGATGCGATCGAGGACGGGCTCGACGAGGACGGCGACGAGAATCCGGCTGAGGTCGAACTGCGCGCGGCGATCGACGATCTTGCCGAGGACGAGCAGCTCGAGCTGATTGCGCTGGCGCTGGTCGGCCGCGGCGATTTCGAAGCCGCCGAATGGGCCGAGGCGATCGAAGCCGCCGGCGACGAAACCAACGATGTCGCCGATTGGGCGCTCGACCAGCCGACGTTCAGCACCGACCTGGAGAGTGGGCTCGCGGCGTTCGATCTCAGCTGCGACGGCGTGGGGACTTTGGTCTGACGACTGCTCCCCCGCCCTGCAAGGGAGGGGGCCGGGGGGAGGGTTCTTGCCACCAGGGGCGAATCAAGGGGCACGGAGTCACCCTCCCCCGACCCCTCCCTTTCAGGGAGGGGAGACGTGGCTACTTCCGCACCACCCGCTCCGCGCGGCTCTCGCTCTCCGGCGCTGCGCGACTCTTGACGCCCAATGAGATCAGCAGCGACGACGACACGAAGATCGACGAATAGGTGCCGATGACGATGCCGAGCATCATCGCCGCGGTGAAGCCGAAGATCACATCCGGCCCGAGCAGCAGCATCGAGGCGAGCGCAGCCAGCAGCGTCACCGACGTCATCACCGTGCGTGGCAGCGTCTCGTTGACCGAAAGGTCGATGATCGGGCCGATATCCATCGTCCGGTATTTGCGCAAATTCTCGCGTATCCGGTCATCGATGACGACCTTGTCGTTCAAGGAATAGCCAATGATCGTCAGCACTGCGGCGACGACGTTGAGATCGAATTCGAGCTGGGTCAGCGCGAAAAATCCCAGCGTGACGATGACGTCATGGACGAGCGCGACCACCGTCGACACGCCGAAATACCATTCGAAACGAATCCAGGTGAACAGCGCCACCGCCGCCATCGAGGCGAGCACGGCGAGGCTGCCGCTGCGGATCAGTTCGCCCGACACCTTGCCCGACACCGATTCGACGCGGCGGAACTTCACATTGCCGTAATCGGCCTTGAGCCCTTGCTGGACCTTGGCGACGACCTTCTGCACCGATGACTGGTCGCCTTCCGGCAATGGCAGGCGGATCAGGATATTCTTCGGGTTGCCGAATTCCTGCAGCGCAGAAGTGCCGACACCCAGCCCATCGACCTTGGCACGCAGGCCATCGAGTGACGGCGGCGCGGCGAATTCGACCTCCATGGTCAGACCGCCCTTGAAGTCGACGCCAAGGTTCAACCCCTTGGTCGCCAGCAGCGCGATCGAGCCGAGCGTCAGCAGCAAGGTCAGCGCAAACGCGATGAAGCGAACGCGGACAAAGCCGATGTTGGTGTTGTCGGGAACGATTTTCAGCGGCATCTCAATAACTTCCCGTCATATCGACAGCGCCGCCGGCCGGCCCTTGCCGAGCCAGCGCGCGACCATCAGGCGGACGACGGTGACCGCGGTGAACACCGAGGTCGCGATACCGATCGACAGCACCACGGCAAAGCCCTTCACCGGGCCGGAACCGAAGGCGAACATGATGATGGCGACGATGATGTTGAGGCTGTTGGCATCCCAGATCGTCCGCGTCGCATCGCGGAAGCCGACTTCGACGCTGGGGATCACCCCCCGCCCCTTGCGTTGTTCCTCGCGGATGCGTTCGTTGATCAGCACATTGGCGTCGACCGCGGCGCCGATGGTCAGCACCATGCCGGCGATGCCCGGCAGGGTCAGCGTGAAACCACCCGCCGACATGACGCCGAGGATCAGGATGACGTTGATGACCAGCGCGATCACGGCATAAACGCCGAAGCGGCCATAGGTGGCGATCATCAGCACCGACACCGCCAGCACCGCGACGATCGCGGCGATGGTGCCGGCGCGGATCGAATCGGCGCCCAAATCCGGCCCGACGGTGCGTTCCTCGACGACCTTCAGTTCAACGGGCAGCTTGCCCGACCGCAGCAGGATGGCGAGTTCGTTGGCGGACGCGGTCGTATAGCTGCCCGAGATGATGCCCGACCCGCCGAGGATCGGTTCGTTGATGTTCGGCGCCGAGATGACCTTGTTGTCGAGAATGATGGCGAACGGCTTGCCGACATTTTCCTGCGTCGCCTGGGCGAACTTGCGGCCGCCGGTGGAATCAAAGCGGAAGCTGACTGCCGGCGCGCCGTTCTGGTCGCTCGACACCTGGCTGTCGACGAGCTGGTCGCCGCTGATGATGGCGCGGCGCTTGACGACGACGACACCGCCTTCGATCGCGGGCAGGATCTGGCTGCCCGGGGGCGCGCG
>JANOCM010000613.1:0-1726 GCA_031412175.1 Alphaproteobacteria bacterium | reverse complement strand
CGACTTTGCTGGCGCTCGCCGCGCGGCTCGATGCGGTCCTTGGCGCCTATCGATTTCCCCCCGCCTTTGCCTGAAAGGACTTGCCGTTGCGTATCATCGCCCTGTTCAACCTGAAGCCCGGTGTCGCCATTGCCGATTATGAAAGCTGGGCCGCCAAGAGCGACATGCCCGGCGTACGATCGCTGGTTTCGGTCAAGGATTTCAACGTCTATCGCACCACCGGCTTGCTGTTTTCCGATGCCGCGCAGCCGTATCAATATGTCGAGATCATCGACATCACCCATATGGACGAGTTCATGAAGGACTGCGCCGGTGACCTCGTCAGTCAGCTCGGCGCGGAGCTGGCAAACTATGCCGACAACCCCGTGTTCATGACCACCGACCTGTTGATGGAGGGCTGATGCGCTTCGCCGGCAAGGTCGTCGTCGTCACCGGGTCGGGGCGGCCGCAGGGGCTGGGCCAGGCCATATTGCAGCGCTTCGCCGATGAAGGCGCGGCGTGCATCGTCTCCGATGTCGATACAGGCGGCACGGGGCTGGCCTCGTCGGCCGATGCAGCGGCGGTGGTTGACGACCTCGAGGCGCGGGGCGCGCGGGTGCTGTGGCAGCCGTGCGATGTCACCGATGCGGCGCAGTGCGAGGCGCTGGTCGCTGCCACAGTGGCTGCATTCGGGCGGATCGATGTGTTCGTCAACAACGCCGGCATCGGTTTCGTCATGAAGCCATTGCTCGATACCAGCGCCGCGGACTGGGACCGGGTGCTCGATGTCAATCTGAAGGGCGCATTCCTATGTTCCCAGGCCGCGGCGCGGCAGTTCATCGTGCAGGGTCCGGGCGACGACGGTATCGCTGGGCGGATCATCAACATTGCGTCACAGGCGGCGAAATCGGGGTTCCCGCACATGGCGGCGTATGTGGCGTCGAAGCACGGCATGGTCGGGCTGACGCGATCGAACGCCGTCGAGCTCGGGCCGCACCGCATCACCGTCAACGCCGTCTGCCCCAACCATGTCACCACCGGGTTGGGGGCGGCGCAGAATGAATATTTCTCGCGTCTTCTCGGCTTCGATTCGGTCGAGGCCTATCTCGCAAACATGCGCGCCAGGAACCCGCTCGGCCGGCCGGGGCTGGCGAGCGATACCGCCGCCGCCTGCGCCTGGCTGGCGTCGGTCGATGCCGTCTATGTCACCGGAGAGGCGATCAACGTCAGCGGCGGCGAGGAGATGCACTGACCCACCAGTCGGTGGCGGGCATGTCGTTCGACACGGTGCCGGTGAAGGCTGGCGGTCGCCTTTCGAGAAATGCCGTCACACCTTCATGGACATCGGGCGTCCGCCCGCGCGCGATGTTGATCGCCGCATCGACCGCGAGCGCGTCATCGGGGCCGGCCTGCGGCCCGAACTGCCAAAGCATCCGCCGGGTCAGCGCCAGCGACACCGGCGCGCAGTTTTCGGCGATCTCCAGCGCCAGTGCGCGGGCGCGATCCTCGATCGCATCGGCGGCGCAGAGTTCGCTGACCAGACCCTTGGCAAGCGCCTCGCTGGCCGGAAACAGCGACCCCGTCAGGCACCATTTCAGCGCCTGCTGCAGCCCGACGAGTTGCGGCAGGAACCACGCCGAGCCCGCCTCTGGCACCAGGCCGCGACGAGCGAAGACGAAGCCGAATTTCGCCGTGTCGGCAGCGATGCGGATGTCGCAGGGCAAGGTCAGCGTCAGCCCGACGCCGG
>JANOCM010000612.1:0-3942 GCA_031412175.1 Alphaproteobacteria bacterium | reverse complement strand
GCCCGGCTCGAAAGCGCCGGCATCGCCGACAATCGCGCCTCCTATGGCTGCATCGGCGTGACCACGGCGTTCTTCGACGGCTTCATCCGCCCGGCGTTCCAGGCCGCCGGCGGCATGGTCTATGTGCTGCCCGAGACGCGGACGGCGAAGGCCGAGTTCAATATCCCGGCCGCGCCCGGCGGCGCCTGACGCCTTATCCTGTCAGCGCCGCCTTCAACCGTTCGTTGACGACGCCCGGATTGGCCTTGCCAGCCATTGCCTTCATCGTCTGGCCGACGAAGAATCCGAACAGCGCCTCCTTGCCGGCCTTGTACTGTTCGACCTTGTCGGCGTTGGCGGCGATGATCGCGGCGATGGCGGCATCGATGGCGCCGGTGTCGCTGACCTGCTGCAGGCCGCGTGCCTCGACGATCGTGGCCGGGTCTTCGCCGGTTTCGACCATCACCTCGAGCACCTGCTTGGCGATCGAATTGGAGATTTTGCCGTCGCCGACCAGCGCCAGCAATTCGGCGGCCTGGCGCGGGGCGACCGGGCTCGCCTCGATGGCGGTGCCAGCCTTTTTCAGCGCGCCGAACAGTTCCGACGTCACCCAGTTCGCCGCCGCCGTCGCCAGCGCCGGGCCAGTGCCGTCGAGCACCGCCTCGAAATAGCGCGCAGTCTCGACATCGGCGGTCAGCACCCCGGCATTGTACGGCGAAATACCCAAAGTCTCGACATAGCGCGCGCGCTTGGCCACCGGCAATTCGGGCAGGCTGGCGCGGCATTCGGCGACGAAGGCGTCGTCGAACTCGACCGGCAGCAGGTCGGGATCGGGGAAATAGCGATAATCATGCGCGTCTTCCTTCGACCGCATCGACCGCGTCGTGCCGCTGCCTGGGTCGAACAGCCGGGTTTCCTGGACGATGGTGCCGCCGGCTTCGATGACCTCGACCTGGCGCTTCGCCTCGACCTCGACCGCCTGCATGATGAACCTGACGGAGTTGACGTTCTTGGTCTCGGTGCGCGTGCCGAAGGGTTCGCCGGCCTTGCGCACCGACACGTTGACATCGGCGCGCATCGAGCCTTCGTCCATGTTGCCGTCGCAACTGCCGACATAGCGAAGCAACTGGCGCAGCGCCGCGACATAGGCCCCCGCTTCAGCGGGAGAACGAATATCGGGCTTCGACACGATTTCCATCAGCGCGCAGCCCGAGCGGTTGAGATCGACGTAGCTCATCGTCGCGTGCAGATCATGGACCGACTTGCCGGCGTCCTGTTCGAGATGGATGCGCTCGATGCCCACCGTGCTGCGCGCGCCGTCGTCGGTTTCCACATCGAGCGACCCTTCACCGACGATCGGGTGGTAGAGCTGGCTGATCTGGTAGCCCTGCGGCAGATCGGCGTAGAAGTAATTCTTGCGATCGAAGCGCGACCATTTGTGGATCTCGGCACCAAGGGCGAGGCCTGTCCGAACCGCCTGGCGCACGCATTCGCCGTTGAGCACCGGCAGCATCCCCGGCATCGCCGCATCGACGAGGCTTACCTGCGAATTGGGCTCGGCGCCGAACGTCGTCGCGGCGCCCGAAAACAGCTTGGACTGGGCGGTGACCTGGGCATGGACTTCAAGGCCCACGACGATTTCCCAGTCGCCGGTGGCGCCCTTTACGGTCCAGGGTATGTGGGCATTCATGGCAAATCCTCGGGCGCAACCAGTATCAGTTCGGGGAAATAGCTCGCAAAGCGTTGGCGGTCACGCGTGATCAGCGCCACGCCGCGAACCGCCGCATGCGCGCCGATCAGGAAATCGGCGATCATCGCAGTGCGCGGCCCGCCGCGGCTGCGATAGAGGCGCTGTGCAGCGCCCGCGCGCGCCGCAACGGCGTCGTCGAGGGGATCGAGTCGCAGCGGCGATTCGGCCAGCCGGCGGCGGACCAGTTCCGTGTCGGGCCCGGCGAGCAGTTCGGCCAGCACGATATGATTGATCGTCAACGCGCCATCGGCGGCAGCGCGATCGACTGCGGCCCGCGCCCAGCGGTGCCAGGGACTGTCGACAATCAGCAGGTCGATGGCCGCGCTGGTGTCGACAAATGTCAAAGCGGCAGCGGTTCGCGCAGCGTCGCCATGAATTCATCGCTGGTCATGCCGAAATCGATCGGATCGGCCTCGATCACCGCCATCCATTTGCGAAATGCTGCGACGCGCGCCTCGCTTTCGCGCCGCTTCCGGTCACCCTCGTCCTCCGCCGGCGCGACGACGACCTCGCCGGCGGCATTCTCGCGGAACACCACCGCCGCCCCGGGCTTCAGCCCCAGTTTGTCGCGCATCGCCTTGGGCACCGTCACCTGGCCCTTGACCGTCATCACTGTGGCCATCGCGGCCTCCCGAAAAGTATTACCCCAAAAAGTAATACTTGGGCCGGCAAGGGTCAAGGACGTGCGGTGAACCCGGCCGCGCGTTCGATCGCCAGCCCGGCATCGAGGACGGTCGCCTCGTCAAGCGGTTTGCCGATGATCTGCAGCCCGAGCGGCAGGCCATCGAGCGACAGCCCGGCCGGCACCGACATCGCCGGCAGGCCGGCGAGCGACGACGGCACGGTGAAGACGTCATTGAGATACATCGCCAGCGGATCGGCCTTGTCACCGAACGCAAACGCCGCGCTTGGCGCGGTCGGCGTCAACAGCAGGTCGCAATGCTCCCAAGCCTGTTCGAAATCGCGGGCGATCAGCGCGCGCACGCGCTGTGCCTGGGTGTAATAGGCGTCGTAGAAGCCCGCCGACAGCACATAGGTGCCGATCATGATGCGGCGCTTGACCTCCGCCCCGAAGCCCGCGGCGCGGGTGGCGGCGTACATGTCGGCGAGGTTGCCGCCCGGCGGCGTCACCCGCAGCCCGTAGCGGACGCCATCATAGCGCGCGAGGTTTGACGAGGCTTCGGCCGGGGCGATGATGTAATAGGCCGGCAGCGCATATCTGGTGTGCGGCAGCGACACGTCGACGATGGTGGCGCCGGCGGCCTTCAGCCATTCGAGACCCTGGTCCCACAGTTTGGCGATTGTCGCGTCCATGCCGTCGAGGCGATATTCCTTCGGCACGCCGACCCGCTTGCCGCGCAGATCGCCCGTCAGCCCGGCAGCGAAATCGGGCACCGGCACGTTGAGGCTGGTCGAATCCTTGGCGTCGTAACCGCACATGGAGGTCAGCAGCAGCGCGCAGTCCTCAACGGTGCGCGCCATCGGCCCGGCCTGGTCGAGCGACGACGCAAAGGCGACGACGCCCCAGCGCGAGCAGCGGCCATAGGTCGGCTTGATCCCCGAAATGCCGACGAACGCCGCGGGTTGCCGGATCGAGCCGCCGGTATCGGTGCCGGTGGCGCCCGCCGCGATGCGCGCCGAAACCGCCGCCGCCGAGCCACCCGACGAACCGCCGGGGACGAGTTCCCGGTTGGAGTTGCGCGCCTTCCACGGCGAGATCACCCGGCCATAGGCGCTGGTCTCGTTCGACGAACCCATCGCGAATTCGTCCATGTTCAATTTGCCGAGCATGACGGCGCCGTCGCCGAGCAGCTTGCCCGACACGGTCGATTCATACTGGGGGATGAAGCCAGCGAGGATCTTCGACCCCGCTGTCGTCTGCACGCCTTCCGTGCAGAACAGGTCCTTGATGCCGAGCGGGATGCCGGCGAGCGGCTTGGCTTCGCCCTTCGCCAGCGCCGCATCGGCGGCGGCGGCCTGGGCGGTGGCGATCTCGGGTGTTTCGACGATATAGGCGTTGAGCCCGCGCGCCTGCTCCATCGCCGCCAGATGCGCGGCGGTGAGTTCGGCAGCGGAGAAATCGCGTTTCGCCAGCCCGGCCTTCATGCCGGCGATGGTCAGGTCGGTCAGCGCGGTCATTCGATCACCTTGGGGACAGCGAAAAAGCCGCTGGTCGCATCGGGGGCATTGGCGAGCACCTTGGCCTGGACATC
>JANOCM010000611.1:0-5600 GCA_031412175.1 Alphaproteobacteria bacterium | reverse complement strand
CTGCGCCAGCTGCCGAAAACCGAAACCTTGCCCTGCATGCATTCTCCCTTGGCAGCCCCGATCGGGCCAGATTACCGAAAGTTCATCTAGGATGCCATATGCCGCAGCGCAACATGGCAACGGCCGATTGTCGAAAGATTTCCAGCTGGCGGCAATGATTGCCGCCGGAACGTTTCAGGCGCACAATCGTTGCTTCGTCGGCGTGGCTTTTTCGGAGCAAATGATGACGGAAATTCACTACAGGGTTGTCGAACACGACGGCGGCTGGACCTACAAGCTCGGCGATGTCTTTGCCGAAACCTTTCGAACCCATGATGATGCGCTGGCAGCGGCGCGTGCCGTCGCCGCCGAACAGCAGCTCGGCGGCGAAACCGTGCCGATCAGCTGGCAGGACGCCGACGGCAAATGGCACGAGGAAGTCGCCAAGGGCGATGACCGCCCGATCGCGGACGTGATCGACGAATAGCGCGCGGCGGCTACTGGCGATCCGGCTGGCGCATACGCTAGCCTGGGCGGTGTTTGCTGGCGCCATCGTCGCCATCCCGATGTTCACGCTTGCGGGCCGGCTGGGCACTGCGGGATGGCTCAGCCTGCTGGTCTGGAGTGAAGTTGCCGTGTTGGCGGCGAACGGGCTGCGCTGTCCGCTGACCGCGGTTGCGGCGCGCTACACCGACGACAGGGCCGCGAATTTCGACATCTTCCTGCCGCTGTGGCTGGCGCGCTGGAACAAGCATGTTTTTGGTGCGCTGTTCGCTGCCGGTGAATTGGGGCTGCTGTGGGCGTGGCTCGCCACGGACTAGCGGCTTCGCCGCCACGGCCAGTCGATGACCCCGCCGGCGAACAGCGCCCACCAGACGAACACCGGCTGGAACGCCAGCCGCGGCGCGTGATAGCCCCAGCCGAGCGCCGTGCCGCCCAGCTTCACACCTTCGAGCGCGTGCTTGATGTTGGCCGGATAGACGGCGACCGCATAGGCCGCGAGGCCAACCCCGGCGAGCCAGCTCAGCCGCGGAATGAACAGCGCCACCGCGCCGGCGATCTCGCAGACGCCGGTGAGGAGGATCGTCTCCCTTGGCATCGGCACCCAGGCCGGCACGATCGGCAGGAACGCCTCGGGCGAGCGCAAGTGGATGCAGCCGACGGTAAAGTACACGATCGCCAGCAGCCAGCGCAGCCCGGTGCGGACCTGTTCGCGGCGATGCAACGACAGCGCCATCACCCGAGCAGCCTTGCCGCCTGGGCGCGGGCTTCATCGGTGACATCGGTGCCGGACAACATGCGGGCAATCTCTTCCTGTCGTTCCCCCGAGTCCAGCGCCACGACATCGGTGCGGGTCGCGCCGGCGCTGCTCGCCTTGGCGATCCGCCACTGATGGGCGCCGCGCGCCGCGACCTGCGGGCTGTGGGTGACGACGAGCACCTGGGTGCCCTCCGCCAGCCGCGCCAGCCGGTCGCCGATCGCACTCGCCACCGCGCCACCGACGCCGCGGTCGATCTCATCGAAAATCAGCGTGCCGGCGCTGCCGGTCTCCGCAAGCGCGACCTTGAGCGCGAGGACGAAACGCGACAGCTCGCCGCCGCTGGCAATCTTGATCAGCGGCCCGAACGGCGCGCCGGGATTGGTGGCGATCTCGAATTCGACGCGCTCTGCCCCCTCCGGCCCCGGCTCGCTGGCGGCAACGACGGTGCGGAAGCGCGCCGCGTCGAGCTTGAGCGGCGCCAGTTCGCCGGCCACCGCCGTGTCGAGCCGCGCTGCCGCCGCGCGCCGCGCCGTGCCAAGGTCACCTGCGCCGTGACGATAGGACGCCTGCGCCGCGCGGGTGGCGGCCGCCAGCGCCTTCAGCCCGCCCTCCCCGGCCACCAGCGCCGCGGCGCGGGCTTTTAATGTCTCCGCAAGGTCGGCGAGCGCATCGGCCTCGACGCGGTGCTTGCGCGCCATCGCGCGCAGGTCGAACAGCCGCGTCTCGGTCGCCTCCAGCCGTGCCGGATCGGCATCGAGAGCCTGCACCGCCGCCGCCAGCCGCGCCTCCGCCTCGCCGGCCTCGACCAGCGCGCGATCGAGGCTTTCGAGCGCTTCGCCGAGCAGTGGATGTTCGGCGCCGATGCGATCGAGCCGCCGCGCCGCCTGCGCCAATTGGCCGATGCCGCCGTCCTTGCCCGACAACAGGGTTTCGACGGCGCTCAAATCGTCGGTCAGCCGCGCGCCCTTCTGCATCGAGGCGCGCGCCTCGGCGAGCTCGGCCTCCTCGCCCGGCAAGGCGGCAAGCGCCGTCAGTTCCTTGACGGCATGGTCGAGCCATTCGCGGTCGCGCTGGTCGGCGTCCAACCGCGCCGCCGCCGCGGTTTCGGCCGCCACCGCCGCCTGCCAGTCGCCCCAGGCACGGCGCACGGCGGCTACTTGAGGGCCCAGCCCGGCGAAGCTGTCGAGCAGCGCGCGATGGCCGCGCGCCGCGAGTAGGCCACGATCATCGGACTGGCCGTGGATCTCGACCAGCGCCGCGCCGGCCTCGCGCAGCAGCGCCACCGACACCGGCTGGTCGTTGACATAGGCACGGCTGCCGCCATCGGCCTTCAGCTGGCGGCGCAGGATGATGGCGCCTTCGATCTCGATATCGTTGGCCGCCAGCAGCGCCCGCACCGGATGATCGGCGCCGACGCTGAATTCCGCCGTCACCCGCGCCGAATCGGCCCCGGCGCGCACCAGCCCGGCATCGCTGCGCGCGCCCATCGCCAGCCCCAGCGCATCGAGCAGGATCGATTTGCCGGCGCCGGTTTCGCCGGTAAGCACCGAGAGGCCGGCCGAAAACTCAAGCGCCAGCGCTTCGATCAGCACCACGTTGCGAATGTCGAGCAGGGTCAGCACAGCGCCTCTTTACAAGCGCTTTGCCGGTTCGTCTCCCCCGCAGCATTCCGCGTTTCCGCTTGCGCAAAGCCGAAAAATCCCTATACGGCGGCCCTTCACGAAACCCGGGGCTTCCGGCGGTCGCAGATGCGGCCTAAAGACGCCGTGAGATTTGCCTCAACCGCAAGAACAGATACAGGTGCCTTATGGCCGTTCCGAAACGCAAGACTTCGCCTTCCAAGCGCAACATGCGCCGCAGCCACCATGCCCTGGTGCCGGCCGCGTTCCAGGAATGCCCCAATTGTGGCGAACTGAAGCAGCCGCACAACCTGTGCGGTGCTTGCGGTCACTACAACGGGCGCGAAGTCATCGAAATCCAGGCCTGATCGCGATCGGGTCCTGGTGGCAGCCGCCGGCCGCATGACCGCACCCGCCATGAACGCAGCGGTCACCCCGACCATTGCGCTCGATGTGATGGGCGGTGACGCCGGGCTCGCCGATGTGATGGCGGCCGCCGAGGTCGCTTCCGAACGCTATCCGAAACTGGTTTTCCGCCTTCACGGGCCGGAGGCGCGCATCCGCGCCGAATTCGCACGCTGCCCGCGCCTCGCCGCCACCGCGACCGTCGTCCATACCGACGAGGTCGTGCTCGGCACCGACAAGCCGAGCCAGGCGCTGCGCCGCTCGCGCACCTCGTCGATGGGCATGGCGATCGCGTCGGTAAAGGATGGCCACGCCCATGCCGCCGTCTCGGCCGGCAACACCGGCGCGCTGATGGCGATGGCGCTGTTCGCGCTGCGCACCATGCCCGGTATCGACCGGCCGGCGCTCGCCGCGCTGCTGCCGACGCTGAAGAACGATGTCGCGGTGCTCGATCTTGGCGCCAACACCGAATGCGATGCCGAAAACCTCGTGCAGTTCGCGGTCATGGGGGCTGCCTTTGCGCGGACGGTGCTGGGCCTCGAAAAACCCCGCGTCGCTCTCCTCAACATCGGCGAGGAGGAGCTGAAGGGCACCGACGAGTTGAAGGAGGCGGCCGCCCTGCTGCGCGGCGCGCAATTGCCGATGACGTTCGAAGGCTTTGTCGAAGGCGACAAGATCGGCCAGGGCAATGTCGACGTCATCGTCACCGACGGCTTTTCGGGCAATATCGCGCTGAAGACCGCCGAAGGTACCGGGCGGCTTGTCGTCGGCCTGCTGACCGCGGCGTTCAAATCGTCGTGGCTGACCCAGCTCGGTTACCTGCTCTCGCGCGGCGCGCTGCGGGCGCTGCGCGCGCATCTCGATCCCAATGCCCATAATGGCGCGGTGTTCCTCGGCCTCAACGGCATTGTCGTCAAAAGCCATGGTTCGGCCAATGTCCGCGGCATCGCCAATGCCATCGGTGTCGCGCACGACCTGATCGTCGACAATGTCGGCGAACGCATCGCCCACGATCTGGCGAATTTCCGCGCCCACCGCCCGGCCGTGACCGAAGCCGCCAAATGATCCGCGCGCGCATCATCGGAACCGGCAGCTATCTGCCGCAGCATATCCTCACCAACGCCGAACTTGCCGCGCGCGTCGATACCAGCGACGAATGGATCATCGAACGCACCGGCATCCGCCAGCGCCATATCGCCGCCGAGGGCGAGTTCACCTCCGATCTCGGCGCCGAAGCGGCCCGCCGCGCGCTCGCCAGCGCCAGCCTGACGCCCGACGATGTCGACCTGATCGTCGTCGCTACCGCCACCCCCGACCAGACGTTTCCGGCCTGCGCCACCGTCATCCAGCACAAGCTCGGCATGGCGCACGGCGTCGCCTTCGATGTCGCGGCGGTGTGCTCGGGCTTTCTCTATGCGCTCCAGGTCGCCGATGCGCTGCTGACCTCGGGCGCCTATCGCACTGCGCTGGTCATCGGCGCCGAAACCTTCTCGCGCCTGCTCGATTGGGAAGATCGCGCCACCTGCGTGCTGTTCGGCGATGGCGCCGGCGCCGTGGTGCTGCGCGCCGAGACCGGTTCCGGCAGCGCCAGCGACCAGGGCATTCTCGCCAGCCGCCTGCACAGCGATGGTCGCTACAACGACCTGCTGTATGTCGATGGCGGCCCGGGATCGACCGGCACGACCGGCAAGCTGCGGATGAAGGGCCGCGAGGTGTTTCGGCACGCCGTCACCAACCTCGCCAATGTGATGACCGAGACGCTGGATGCTGCGGGCCTGTCGGCGTCCGATGTCGCCTGGGTGGTGCCGCACCAGGCCAATCTCCGCATCCTCGAGGCGACGGCGAAAAAGCTGCACCTGCCGATCGAGCGGGTCATCGTCACCGTCGATGGCCATGCCAACACATCGGCCGCATCGGTGCCGCTCGCGCTCGACACCGCGGTCCGCGATGGCCGGGTGAAAGCCAATGATTTGCTGCTATTGGAGGCCATGGGCGGCGGTTTTACCTGGGGTGCCGCCGCAGTCAGGTGGTAGCTTATTCCGTAAGCATCGGTTAAGCTGACGCACTTGTCGCGCGGGCAATGTTACGCCAGAGTTACGAACTTATCTCTTGGGGGAAGGTCTTTACATATGGCCAAGCTGGAATCGATCGCCGCCGGCAGCCTGACCAGGGCCGATCTCGCCGATGCGGTGCACAGTGAAATCGGGCTGTCGCGCGCCGAATCGGCAGCGCTGGTGGAAACCGTCCTCGATCGCATCGGCGATGCACTGGTCGCCGGCGACAATGTCAAGATTTCGTCCTTCGGCAGTTTCGTGCTGCGCAAGAAGGGCCTGCGC
>JANOCM010000610.1:0-3250 GCA_031412175.1 Alphaproteobacteria bacterium | reverse complement strand
TCGGTGCCGGCGGCGCGCGCCTGTTGCAGCGCTTCGAATGCTAGGCCGGCGGCATCGGCGCCCTGTTCGCCCGAGACCACCGGCACACCGATGCGGTCGCCCCATATCTTGAGCTGGGCGATGGCGGCGGCGCGGAACGTGTCACCGGCGCCGAGCATCACCGTATAGTCGAGCTCGGTAAAACGCCGCGCCAGCTTGGCGATGGTCGTGGTCTTGCCCGAGCCGTTGACGCCGACAACCAGGATAACGTGCGGCCGCGGAAAGGCAGTGATGGCGAGCGGCTTGGCCACCGGCGCCAGCACCGCGGTGACTTCGGCGGCAACCGCAGCCATCAATCCGGCTTCGTCGATGCCCTTGGCGAACTTGGCATCGGCGAGGCGTTCACGGATGCGCCCGGCAACGGCGGGGCCGAGATCGGCGCCAATCAGCGCTTCCTCGATTTCGTCGAGGCGCTCCTTGTCGAGCGGCAGCGTGCCGGTGGCAAGGCCGGCGAGGCTGTCGCCGAGTTTGGCCGTCGATCGCGTCAGGCCCGACTTCAACCGATCGAGCCAGCTCATTGATAATGCTCCAGATCGACTTCGCCGCGAAAGGCGATGACTGCCGGGCCGGCCATATGGAGATGGCCATCGGCGGCGCGGGAAATGACAAGGTCGCCACCGGGCAGGGTGACGGTCACCGTTGCGTCGGCGAGACCGCGGCGTTGCGCGATCGCAACGGCGGCGACAGCCCCGGTGCCACAGGCGCGGGTGAGGCCGGCGCCGCGTTCCCAGACGCGCAAGGTCATGCGGTCGCGCGCCGGCAGCGCGGCCACGCCGACGTTGACGCGTTCAGGGAACACCGGGTCATGCTCGATTTCGGGGCCGAGCGCCGCCAGATCGACGGCGTACGGATCGGCCACAAAGAATACGATATGCGGATTGCCGACATTGGCGGCGCCGGGGTGCTCGAGCGGCCCCCAGGCCAGTGGCAGGTTGCGCGTGTCCATCGCATAGGCGAGCGGGATCGCGTCCCAGTCGAAGCGCGGCAGCCCGATGTTGACGGTGGCGCCACCGGCAGTCGCGGCCGCCACGAGCAGCCCCCCGGCGGTTTCGATACTGGCTTCGCCGCCGACCACGGCGGCGACGGCGCGGCTGCCATTGCCGCAAGCGGCGACCTCCTCGCCATCGCAATTCCAGAACCTGGCGCGGACGGTCGCCACATCGCTCGGCTCGACGATGATCAACTGGTCGCAGCCGATGCCGGTGCGGCGATCGGACAGCGCCCGCACCTGCGCCGTCGACAACGCCAGCGGTTCATCACGCGCATCGAAGACAATGAAGTCGTTGCCGAGGCCGTGCATCTTCAAGAACGGGCGATTTGCCATGGCGGCGATGTAGGGGGCGCCACGCGGTTCAGGCAAGGATGAACTCGCCCTCGATGACCGTCCGGCACATGCCGCTGAGGATGGCGCGGTCGCCGTCGAGCCGGCAGCCGACATCGCCGCCGCGTTTGCTGGCCTGGTGCGCAGTGAAGCGGTCGCGGCCCAATCGCGCCGTCCAATAGGGCGTCAATATCGCATGGGCGGAGCCGGTGACGCTGTCTTCATCGACGCCGGCTTCGGGAACGAATACGCGGCTGACGACATCGGCGTCGCCGGCGCCGCCGGGGGCGGTGGCGATGACCATGATGTCGGCGCCGCGCTGCAGGTCGATGATGGCGCGGAAGTCGGGATCGAGGCCACGGACATCGGCGGCAGTTTCGAAAACCGCGATGAAATAGTCGAGACCCCGCGCCAGCACTGCGCTCGGCTGCGCCCGCAGCGCCGCACCGAATGCCGCCAACCGCTCGCCGGTGATAGGAACATCTGCGACCCAGGCCGGTAGCGATAGCGCATAGCCATCGCCGTCACGCGTCACCGTCAGCACGCCGGCCTTTACCGTGGAGAAGCGCACCGCCGCCATTGCTGGGATCGCCGACAGGATCAGATGCCCGCTGGCGAGCGTCGCATGGCCGCACAATGCCACTTCGACGCCAGGGGTGAACCAGCGCAGGTCGAAATCGGCGGTTTCGGGGTCGGGGCAGGGGACCAGGAACGCGGTTTCAGCGAGATTATTCTCCTCGGCGATCGCCTGCAGCGTCGCATCGGGCAGCCAGGCGGCGAGCGGCATCACCGCCGCCGGGTTGCCGCTGAACGGCGCGCCGGCAAAGGCATCGATCTGGGTGAACGGCAGGCGCATCATGATCCTTCAGGCGGCGAGTTCGGCATGATCGGCGGCGGCACGGTCGCGATGGCCGCGCGGATCGATATGGATGAAAAATTCCGAACCCGGAAACGCCTCGGCGAGCCGCGCTTCGACCGTGTCGACGATGTCGTGCGCCGCCGCCACTGTCATGTCGGGTGCCAGCCAGACGTGGAACTGGATGAAATCGGTGACGCCGCTTGAACGGGTACGCAGTTCATGGACATCCTCGACGCCCGGCACCGCGAGCGCAATGGCGAGCAGCTCACGGCGTTTTTCGGTGGGCCATTCGCGATCCATCAACATGTCGATGGCATGGCGCGCCGATTTCAGCGCGTTCCAGGCGATCCACAGCGCGATGATGACGCCGAACACCGCATCGGCGCCATGCAGCCCGAGATACACATCGATGGCAAAGGCCGCGATGACGGTGGCGTTGAGCAGCAGGTCGCTTTGATAATGCAGCGAATCGGTGCCGATGGCGATCGAACCCGTGCGGCGCACGACGCTGCGCTGCCAGGCAACGAGCGCCAGCGTCAGCAATATGCCGACGACCGACACACCGATGCCGACCTGCGGCGCGCGCGGCAGATCGGTGGCGCCGAACGCCAGCACAGCACGCCACATGATGGCGACGGCACTGCCGATGATCAGCAACGTCTGCATCAGCGCGGCAATGGCCTCGGCCTTGCCATGGCCAAAGCGATGGTCCTCGTCGGCCGGCTGCGCGGCGAAACCGACGGCATAGAGCGTCAGCAGCGACGCGAGCAGATCGAGCGCCGTATCGGCGAGGCTGCCGAGCATCGACACGCTCCCGGTTTCCCAGGCGGCCCAGGCCTTGAGACCCAACAGGATGATTGCCACGCCCGTCGATGCCAGCGCCGCCGATCGCGTCAACCGGGCGCGCTCGTCAGTCATGGATACAGCAGTCCGGTTTCCCAGCCATCGTCAGTGCGGGTCAACAGCGTGCGTTCGTGCAGGCGGTTATCGCGATCCTGCCAGAATTCGATGCTGCTGGGCGTGACCCGCCA
>JANOCM010000609.1:0-4313 GCA_031412175.1 Alphaproteobacteria bacterium | reverse complement strand
GATGCGGCCGGAGCCGCGGTGGCCGGCCTGGGTGATTTACCGATCGGGCGGGTCGTCATGCCGGTCGTCGTCATGTCGGCGCATGCCGAGGTTGCCGTGGTCGTCGACGCCATGCGGCTCGGCGCCTGCGATTTTTTGACGAAGCCTCTCGATCGTGAGGTCGTTGCGGCCAGCCTGGTTCGGGTGTTCGACCGGCTGGGCGGTGCGCGGGAGACCTATTGGCGCCGGCAGCAGGCGCGCGCGCGGATCGAGGCGCTGTCGGATCGCGAGCATGATATTCTCAGGGGCCTGCTTGCCGGGCGGGCAAACAAGGCCTTGGCCTTTGCCCTCGGGACACGCCTGATGACCAAGCTTGGCGTGCAAAGTCTGGCGCAGGCGATCCGAATGGCTTTCGATGCCGGTATCGACCTCGACACCCGTGGTGATCCGGTAAAGGCCGGCAACGCCAACAACGCTGCACCGGATGAGCAGCGGCCACCCGTCGCCACGATTGCAGCCGAACGCTGCTATGGCTGACGTCAGTGGCTGGCAAGCCATCCTCTGATGCGGGCGTGATCGGCGTGGCGGGAGGCGGGGTGGCCGGGCGCCGCCATCCGGGCATCGCGCATCCCCCGCAACGCCGCCATCAGCACGTCGAGCGGTGGCCCGCTGGCGGTGACCTGGTCGAGATGCGCCGCTGCGAGCCCCACCGACGGGCCTTGGATAAAACGATCGACAAGCAGGTCGTGGTGCTGCCGTGCCGTCTCGCCGAATAGCGCGCTGGCCTCCAGCAAAAGCGCGGCATTGCGTTCCAGCCCCGGCGTCCGCGGCCCGACGGCGATCGCCGCCAGCAGGCTGTCGAGCAAGCTGGGGTGCTGCATGCAGTCGCGCACCCGCGTCTGGTCCTCGGGCGGCATGAACGGCATCTTGTCGGCGATCAGCTGCGCATAGCTCTGGTCGCGGGCGCTGGCGAGGCCGAGCAACAGGTCGAGTTCGTTGATGCCCGAGAAGTCGCCGGCGTTGGCACCGCGGAACTCCTGCCGGCCGACGCGATAGGGCTTGTAATAGGGCCGCACGCTGAAAAAGAAGCGATCGATATCAAGCGTGGAGAACAGACGCGCGTTGATGGCGATGACATCGCTCAGCCCCGCTGCCGCCGCCTCGAGTAGCACATCGGCGACCGGATTGCTGATGTCGAGCGGCAGGATGCGGTGCAGCGCGTCGGCGGCGCGCTGCATGGCGAGGATGGCGCGGGCGTTTTCGTCGATGAACAAGAATTCGTCGGCGAGTGTCGTGAAGCTTTTGCGTACCCCGGCGATGGCGCGGTTGCGGGTGGCGAGGTGCGCGGTGGCAAAGCGCGGCGCCATGCCGATGGAGGCACCGGCCTGCAGTGCCAGCGACGAGGCGGCGAGCAGCGGTGATTTCGTCTCGCGCGCCGGGTTGGTCAGTTCGTGGCGGCGCAACGCGGCCATATAGAGGCCGACATTGCCGAGCACGCCGAAAGCGCTTTCGAACCCGCCGCCGGTATTGCCTTCGCGCGCCAGTGCCTGGGCATGGGCATCGCCTTCGGCGCGCAGCGTTGCCTTGATGGCATCGCCGACGCCATCAACGGCAGCGCGATCGGGTTGTGCGAAATACAGGTCCTCCAGCGCCGTGTTCATCTCGACAAAAGCGGTGCGGATCCAATGGTCGAAGGCAGCGGCCGTCTGGCTCATCTTTTGTCCCTGGCACGTCATTGCTTGGCGCAGCGGCAGGGGGCGTGCATCGTGCCGGCGGCGATCGTGCGCCGGGAATAGGGGTTCGAAGGCATGAAGGCCAGCTTTGCAGTGCCGGACGGAGCCTATCTGCTGTCGCATTCCGTCGGCTGCATGCCGGTCGATGCCGAGGCGGTGCTGGCGGCGCGATATTTCACGCCATGGCGTGCATCGGGCGGCAATGCCTGGCCGGGTTGGCTGGCCGAAATCGATCGCTTTCGGGTCGCGGTGGCGCGGCTGGTCGGCGGCACGATGGCCGAAGTGTGCCCGATGGCCAATGTTGCCGGCGCTGTGGCGCGCATCCTCGACGCATTGCCCGAACGGACCGGGCGGACGACGCTGCTGCTGTGCGAGGAGGATTTTCCCTCGCCGGCCTATGCCGTGCAGCGCGCGGCGCGGCTAGGGCATGAGGTGCGGTTCATGCCACGCGGTGCGGCGGCGGAGGATCTCGCCAACTGGGATGCGGCGCTCGACGGCAGCGTGCAGGCGGCGCTCATCACCCACGCCTTCTCCAATCGGAGTGCCCGGCTGCCGGTCGCCGATATCACCCGGCTGGCGCGGGCACGCGGGGTCTTCACCATCGTCGATGCCGTGCAATCGGCAGGGGTCGTGCCGATCGACGTCGGCGAATGGTCGGCCGATTTCGTCGTCGGCACCTGTGTGAAGTTCCTGTGCGGCGGCCCCGGCGCCGGCTGGCTGTGGGCGGCGCCCGACGCGCTGGCAGTTTCGCAGCCGCGCGACGTTGGCTGGTTCTCGCACGCCGATCCGTTCGCGATGGATGTGCGCGATTTCCGCTACGCCCCCGACGCGCTGCGCTTCTGGGGCGGCACGCCGTCGGTGGCGCCGTTCATCCTCGCCGGCCATGCGCTCGAAACCCTGTTGGCGATCGGCGTTCCGGCGATCAACGCCCACAACCAGGATCTGATCGACCGGCTGCACGCCAGCGTGCCGGCAGGGGGCATCGCATCGGCCTTGGATCGCGACCGGCGCGGCAATTGCGTGCTGGTCCGGGTCGATGATACGGCAGCCGCAATGCAGCGGCTGGGCGCAGCGGGGGTGCTCGCCGACGCCCGCGACGGTTGCATCCGCGTGTCGCCACACTTGTATTCGGTGCCCGACGATATCGACCGGCTGGTGGCGGCACTGGCCTTTTAGGGCGCGAAGGTGAAGAATGGGCGGATGATCGACACATTGGTTCCCGAACAGCTGAGCCTGCCCCCCGAAGCCCGCGCCGACTGGACGATCCCGCAGCGCTGGGCCGAATACACCCCGGCCGAACACGCCGTCTGGGACACGCTGTTCGCCCGCCAGTCGGCGATGCTGCAGGGCCGCGCCTCGCAGGCGTTCCTGCGCGGCATCGATGTGCTGAAGATGACGCGGCCCGGCATCCCGGACTTCACCGAATTGTCCGAACGGCTGCTGGCGCTGACCGGCTGGCAGGTCGTCGCCGTGCCCGGGCTGGTGCCCGACGAGGTATTCTTCGGCCATCTTGCCGAACGGCGCTTTGTCTCCGGCCGCTTCATCCGCAGCGCCGACCAGCTCGATTATCTCCAGGAACCCGATGTCTTCCACGATGTCTTCGGCCATGTGCCGCTGCTCGCCGACCCGGTGTTCGCCGATTACATGCAGGCCTATGGCCGGGGTGGACTGCGTGCGGCCGGGGCCGGCGCTATCGCCAGGCTGTCGCGGCTTTACTGGTACACTGTCGAATTCGGGCTCGTGCGCGAAGCCGGGGCGCTGAAGCTCTATGGAGCCGGCATCGTCTCGTCGCACGGCGAATCGCTCTATGCCCTCGACGATCCCAGCCCAAATCGCATCGGCTTCGACCTCAGGCGCATCATGCGCACGCCGTACCGGATCGACGATTACCAGCAGGCCTATTTCGTCATCGACAGCTTCGACGACCTGCTGCGCCAGACGCTCGAAACCGATTTCGGGCCGCTCTACGCCGAACTCGAAACCGCGCCGGACTTCGCGATCGGCCAGATCCTGCCGACAGATACCTTGATCACCCGTGGGACCCAGGCCCGGGTCGCCGGCTAGCTACCGAATTCGAGACGGATCGCTTCGGTATCGGCGCCCGCCGCCGGGACCGCCATCGGCAGCGCGCCATCGCGGCCGGCCGGGCGCGGCAGCGTGAACGCGCCGCCGGGCGTCGCTGCGGGAATGCTGCGCAGCGCCGGATGGGCAACAACGTCGGCCAGGCTGGATACCTTGCCCCAGGCGATCTGCGCCGCCTCCAGCCTGGCGATCATCGCGGCGCGGCTGTGCTGGCGGAACACGCCCGCGATGATTGCATGCAGCGCGGTACGGTTCGTCACCCGCGCCGGGTTGTCGGCAAAGCGCGCGTCGTCGGCGAGCGCGGGACGGCCCAGAACCGCATGGCACAGCCGCCGCCATTCGGCGGGCGACTGGGTGGCGATCATGATCTCGCCATCTGCGCAAGGGTATGCGGCATAGGGCTGGACCGCGGCGTGTTCGAGGCCGTGGCGTTGCGTCTCGCGGCCCAGGTGCTCGAGGTGGAGCAGCGGCACTGCCATCCAGTCGGCGACGCTATCGAACATCGCAATCTCGATGGCG
>JANOCM010000608.1:0-3441 GCA_031412175.1 Alphaproteobacteria bacterium | reverse complement strand
AACCTACTCGCCAACGGTTCGTCGGGCATCGCTGTCGGCATGGCGACGAGCATCCCGCCGCACAATGCCGCCGAAGTGCTCGACGCGGCGATGGCGCTGCTCGAAAACGGCGAATTGACCGACGCCGACCTGTTGCAATGGGTCAAGGGCCCCGATTTCCCGACCGGCGGCATCTGCGTCGAACCCGCCGCCAGCATCGCCGAAAGCTATGCCACCGGGCGCGGCAGTTTCCGGCTGCGCGCGCGCTGGCGCCGCGAGGACCTCGGCCAGGGCATGTGGCGCATCGTCGTCGAGGAAATCCCCTACCAGGTCGTCAAGGGCAAGCTGATTGAGGCCCTCGCCGAACTGGTCAACGAAAAGAAGCTGCCGATCCTCGGCGATATCGACGATGAATCCGACGAAAAGGTGCGCATCGTCATCGAACCGCGGTCGCGCAACGTCGATCCCGCCGTGCTGATGGAAAGCCTGTTCAAGCTGACCGACCTCGAGGTCCGCGTGCCGCTCAACATGAACGTGCTCGATCACGGCCGGCCGGGGGTGCTGTCGCTGAAATCGGTGATCGCCAAATGGCTCGTGCATCAGCGCGAAGTGCTGGTGGCGCGCTCGCAATATCGGCTCGGCAAGATCGATGCGCGGCTGGAAATCCTCGGCGGGCTGCTCAAGGCCTATCTCAACCTCGACGAGGTCATCCGCATCATCCGCGAGGAGGATGACGCCAAGGCGGGCCTGATCGCGGCGTTCGACCTGAGCGATACCCAGGCCGAGGCCATCCTCAACATGCGGCTGCGCAGTTTGCGCAAGCTCGAGGAGTTCGAGATCAACAAGGAAAACAAGGCGCTGACCCTGGAAGCCAAGGGCCTGCGCGGGCTGATCGGCAGCGCGGCCGAACAGACGGCGCGGCTGCAGACCGAACTGGCGGCGATCCGCAATCTCTATGGCCCCGCGACCGAAATCGGCCGGCGCCGCACCACCATCGAGGCGGCCCCCAACGTCAAGCTGATCACCCTTGAAGAGATGATCGACAAGGAGCCGCTGACCATTATCGCGTCGCAAAAGGGCTGGGTGCGCGCCATGAAGGGCCATATCGACCTCACCGCCGGCGACGCCATCAAGTTCAAGGAAGGCGATGGCGCGGCCTTCGCCTTCCACGCCCATACCACCGACAAGATCATGGTCGCCGCCAGCGACGGACGTTTCTACACGCTGGCGCCCGACAAATTGCCCGGCGGCCGCGGCTTCGGTGAACCGCTGCGGCTGATGATCGACCTGGGTGAAGGCACCGAGATTGTGGCGCTGGCGGTCGCGAAACCCGATGCCAAGCTGCTGCTCGCCGCCAGCGACGGCCGCGGTTTTGTCGTGGAGGCGGCCGATGTGCTCGCCGAAACGCGCAAGGGGCGGCAGGTCGTCAATTTGAAGACCGGTGCGAAGCTGGCGGTGGTGCTTGCCATCCCGGCCGCCGACGACATGATCGCGGTCATCGGCGACAACCGCAAATTGCTGGTCTTCGATCTTGCCGAGCTGCCGGTGATGGGGCGCGGCCAGGGCGTCGCGCTGCAGCGCTACAAGGACGGCGGCCTTGCCGATGCGCGCAGCTTCGTGATGGCCGAGGGGCTGAGCTGGGCGATGGGCGGCACCAGCGCGCGGACCCGCACCGAAAGCGACCTGACCTTCTGGAAGGGCGCGCGCGGCAGCGCCGGCCGGCTGCCGCCGACCGGGTTCCCGCGCGACAACAAATTCTAGGATGGTACCGCTGCGGCTGTTGACCCCCGCCGACGCGGCGGCATTTCGCGACATCCGGCTGGCGGGGCTGGCGGCCGATCCGCGCGCCTTTTCGGCGGCGCTGGCGGACGAAGCGCAGCACGATCTCGACTGGTTCGCCAGCCGGCTCGCCGACAGCACCGTCTTTGCCGCGGATGATGGCGGACGGCTGCTCGGCGTCGCCGGGCTGGCGATCCCGCCGGGTGCCTACAAGCGCCACAAAGGCCTGTTGTGGGGCGTGTTCGTCCGTGCCGAAGCGCGCGGCCAGGGGCTCGGCGCCCGGCTGGTCGCGGCGGTGATCGACGCGGCGCGCGGCGAGGTCGAGGAATTGGTGCTGGGTGTCTGCACCTACAATGACGCGGCGATCGCCACCTATCGCCGCGCCGGCTTCATCGAAACCGGTTTCGAAGCCCGCGCGCTCTGCATCGACGGCGTGTATGTCGACGAAATCACCATGACGCTGCCGTTCGCGCGGCGGTGACCGGACCACAAAGCCGCAGGGGTCTCGCCAACCGCGATGCGCCGGGTTAACGTGCCGTCATGGTCGCAGCTGTCTTCGCTTTCATCCTGTTGCTCTTCGCCTTTCTGGGCTGGATCGCCTATGTCGCCTATCGCGACCCGGCGGGCATTTTCCGCCCCAAGGTGCGCCCGCCCGAGGATGACGAACCGCCGGCGGCATAGCGCCCGGCGCCCGCCACCATGATCATCACCATCATCATCCTGGCGGTGCTGCTGGTCCTGCTGATGTTCCGCCCGCGTCGCCGCGCCGAGCCCGAAGTGCTGCCGGTCGACCCGCGCCGCGATGATCGCGACGCCATGATCTTCGGCGAAACGCCCGGTGGCCTGTGGCCGGGCGGCGCGGTTGCCGATGCACCCCCGATCGAGCCCGGCGGCGGTGATTTCGGCGGCGGCGGTGCGAGTGGCGACTGGAACGACAGCAGCGACAGCAGCGGCGGCGACAGCAGCGACTGAGCCGCGGTCGCCCGCACCGGAACGCCCCCGAAACAGCTTGCCGCGCCTCCAGTTATGATATAATTATGATATCATAATTCAGGAGGTACCATGTCCGACACCATTCCGCACCAGGCCAGCCGCGAAGTCCGCGGCGGCGGCGGCAACGGCTTTGTCATGCTGGCGTTGCTGGCGTTCGTGATCCTTGTCGAACTGGGATCGCTGCTGATGCTGGCGGCCGGCGATGGCACCATGCTGCCGGTGCTGCTCGCCGCGACCTTTGCCTTCCTGTTCATCATCCCCGGTTTCTACAAGATTCAGCCCAACGAAGCCGCCGCCATCACGCTGTTCGGCGCCTATCGCGGCAGCGACCGCGTGCCCGGGCTGCGCTGGACCTGGCCCTGGATGGGCAAGAAAAAAATCTCGCTGCGCGCCCACAACCTCATTTCGCAGACCATCAAGGTCAACGATCAGCGCGGCAACCCGATCGAGATCGCCGCCCAGGTCGTCTGGCGCGTCACCGATTCGGCGCAGGCGCTGTTCGATGTCGACGATTACCTGGGGTTCGTCGCGGCACAGATCGAGGTTGCGGTCCGCACCATCGGCGCGCGCTACCCCTATGACGATTTCGAACACAAGGAGGTGACGCTGCGCGGCGACCATGAACGCATCGGCGGCGAATTGCGCGCCGAACTGATGGCGCGGCTGACCGTCGCCGGCATCACCGTCGAC